>CAYSGV010000150.1:0-7112 GCA_964430685.1 uncultured Gammaproteobacteria bacterium | reverse complement strand
CTTATTTGATGATTGGGCGTGACATTGTCGAAGAAGAGCAACGAGGAAAAAAACGTGCAAAATACGAAAAAACTGTGTTTAAAGGCCTATCCGTAAAGCTTCAAGTCAAATATAAGAAGGGTTTTAGTGTTGATATCTTAGAAAAAGTACGAAAATTCTTCCTTAGTTTACCAATCAGGCATAGAGGCCTCAAAATCCGCGACATTGTCGCGGAAATCTGTTTGTCTTGGTCACACTATGTAGAAATAATAGGCGTTTCAAGGCCTGAAGCCAGACAATTTTATGCTCATGAAGCCAGTAAAAATAACTGGAATTTATTTTGCCTTTGGCACTAATGATCAAATTTTATGTTTGCAGACAAGATTATGCTTAATACATTCCAAAAGACCAAAATCAATTTTTAAACTAATAATTGAGGCACAACCGCAATGTTGTGTCTTTGTGTTTGATGACAGATAAATATTAATGTCACTCAAACTGTAATTTATTACATCAATTATTATGAAAAAATAGACACAAATTACGTGAACACGCTCATTATCGCCAAAAGCAATTCGGGAAATCTTTACAGTACTCAGTAGTTTTTATAATTATCTTCTTTATAGAAGAAAAAATAACTGCTAATCCAGTCGTATTAATAGCCAAAAGAATAAATATTTGCAAAAACAACCCGCCGTAATGCGATTAACAGATAGACAATGGCAACAATGCTTAGAAACGGTTAAGGGGATGGTCGCAGAAAATCTTGAGAAACATGAGCGAACCTTATTTATTATATCTGCCGCTGGATCCCACAGATGGGACATTTTTATCAAGATAATAACGGAAATTGGTGGTTTAAAACCGTAGGTAAAGGGAACAAGCTACGAGATATAGCCGTTAGTGATGACATGCTCAGTGATCTAAAGCGATACCGCCAAAGCCAAGACTATCCCTCCTACCCTCACCAAACGAACAGACAGCGCTTATACCCAAAGAAAAAGGCCAAGGGCCTATGACCAGTACCCGACATATCCGACGGCTCATTCAGGACTGTTTCAATAGGGCTATAGAACAGTTGATACAGAAGGGATTTAGAACTGATCTGGCCGTCATACAGGTATATCTGACGATATTAACAAGCGTGGTCGCCCTGTAGCGCATGTGCGTGACGATGCGGGACGCAGTTCCAGTGCAATTACTGATAGATATAATGATATTGAGCTTAAAGAACGACATAAGTCAGCGAAAAACAAGAAGATTATGGCATAAATCATAAGACTAATAATTAGCAATTACCAACATCTAAAAATTAAATAAGAGAGGCATATTTATTGTTTCCATTAGATTGTCCTCTTCCATATATTCTGATAATAATAAGAGTACTCAGAAATAATTGAGATGTAAACAATATACTACCCTTCAAGATGTAGTTTGTTAACATGAATGAATGGTCAACGAACGAAACAATCCGCCGGATATGTCAGAAGAACTGTAAAGCAACTGTTGCATGCGCTATAGAAGCATAGTAATTTTAAAATCTTTGAAAGATTGGAAAATCTGCAAAACTTCATCTGCCCTGAGGAGGTTATAAAGTGACTTTGTTAACCATTAGTCAATTAGCTAAAAAAGCAAATGTTAATCTAACTACTATCCGTTATTATGAACGGTGTGGTTTAATTGCTAAACCCAAGCGTAGTTCCTCCGGATATCGATTGTATTCTGATGATTTTATCGTGCATATCCGCTTTATTGCTAAAGCAAAACGTTTAGGGTTTACCTTAGAGGAAATTGCTGAGTTGTTTAATTTACAAAGTCATTCCGACATGTCTTGTGAGGTGGTCAAGGATTGTATGGCTGAAAAAATCCAATTCATTGAAGATAAAATCCAGTTCTTGTCAAAGTTGAAAATAGCTCTAATACAGTTGGACAGTAGATGTGAATGCAGCGATGAAAAGTTAATTAAAGACTGCCTTATATTAAAATCTTTAATTAGTGAATGAATTTTTTCAACTTATGCACATTCTAGCGCCTCTTTCCCAAAGGCCCATAAACTGGACGGATTGTCTTGACCTTTTACTCTAGTGCAAGGTTTATCATGCTACAGTATCAGTAAAATAACTGTTCTGGAGGATATTATGGCCAAATTAACTTTTAAAATAGACGGTATGTGTTGTTCTGAAGAAATGGCAGCAATAAAAAAGGCGCTAAGTCCTTTACTAAAAGGTAAAGAAGATCGTCTAACATTTGATTTAGTTGGTGAGAAAATAATAATAGAACAGCAAGATGATTTGCCTACAGAAGATGAAATTATAAAAGCCGTCAATACTACCGGAATGAAAGCTACTTCCTGGAAAACTTATGTTGAGCAACGGCAACCTTCCGAACCATTTTGGCAACAGCATGGACAGGCTATATTAACAGCTGTCAGTGCTTTAAATTTAGTCGCTGGATTTACAGTAGACTCCATTGAAAATGGTATTCGTACAGCACTGATAAGCGGCGAAAATCAGCAACGTAAATATCCTATAGAAGTGCTGGTTCTTTATGCTGTAGCAATGGCTTCTGGTATTCTTTTGGTCCTTCCCAAAGCGCTTCGCTCAATCTGGAGATTGCGTCCTGATATGAATCTATTGATGACGATAGCCGTTGGTGGTGCAGCGGGAATTAATCAATGGTTTGAGGCAGCAACGGCGAGCAGTCTTTTCTCAGCATCTTTACTTTTGGAGTCCTGGAACCTTAATCGCGCGCGTAAGTCTATTCGAGCACTCGTAGAAATTGTTCCATCCACAGCCAGAGTGGTAGAAAAAAGAATCGTAAAAACACAGTCTAACGAAAGATATATACGTCATTACGTCGCGGGAGATGGTGACTGTGGCTATACCTCTCTTGGGATTACACGTGCGAATGCGCTGAAACAGTTACTTGAATCACTGGATGGCATTAAGGATATTTTGAAACCTGCCATTCGCGAATGTTTATTAATCGATAGATTTTACGATTATCTCGTATTGAATGAAGTTATACCCAAAAATACGACACATCAGGAAATTATAGAAAATATCGCAAAATATGCGACGGATAAAAATATATTAAAGTGGTATTTGTACTACGATGTTCGAGATAAGCACATTGATGCTGGTTGGGCGCATCCTTGTGTTCTACAAGCATTAGCGCACATTCAAAAGAAAGAAATTTGTATGTGGCAGTTAAACAATAGGGATATTTTAATTCCACATAGGGGAAATGAATTTGATTATACAATATATCTACCCACGGGCGCTCAGGAGCGAATTAATCTTTTGTTCATTTATGGAAACCATTTTGAAAGATTAGAATTTTACGGAAATGAAGATATTATCGAAAACGCCTTACCTTCAATATCAGATTCTTCGATGGAGCAGAATATAACCATTGAAAAAATCGTAGAGGAAGTCCCAGTAGATAGTATTATTCTTGTTCGGCCTGGTGAAAAAATACCCTTAGATTCTATTCTTATTTCTGGAATTACAGATGTGAATCAAGCCCCAATTACAGGGGAATCGATGCCTGTCCACAAGGAGATAGGCGATGAGCTCTTTGCAGGAACAATTAATGGTGATGCTGCCATATTATGTAGAGTGACGAAGGCAGCTTCTGATTCCACTTTGGCGCGCATTATCCATATGGTCGAAGTAGCACAATCACGCAGGGCCAATAGTGAACAATTTGTGGAAAAATTCGCAACTTACTACACCCCAGCTATGATGGTTATAGCTATTACACTGATGGTGATTTTAATGTTTGTATTTGGTCGTCCGTGGAAAGAGGCTTTATACCAAGCACTTGAAATTTTAGTTATCGCTTGTCCTTGTGCGCTTGTCATTTCTACACCTATCAGTATTGTGGCCGGTTTAAATGCAGCCGCTCGTTCAGGTGTTCTTATTAAAGGTGGTGTATATCTTGAGGCGCCAGCCCATATTAAGGCGATTGCGCTCGATAAAACGGGAACGCTCACAAGCGGGGAACCAACGGTTCAACAGCTTATCGCTTTTAATGGGCAGAGCGAGGAAAATCTATTAAAGCTCGCACTGCTTTTAGAAGAACACAGTGATCATCCTTTAGCACGTGCTATTCGCCGAAAAGCAGCATTAGAAGGCATTATTGCAGATAAACAAGTTACAGATTTTCGTATATTCAAAGGTAAAGGTGCTGAAGGTTATTTAGAGGGAAAACTATTTTGGATTGGCAGTCGCCGATTATTACAGGAAAAAGTTAGTGATCCCTTACCAGGTGCTCTAATTGATAAAATGCAGAGTTTAGAAAACAGTGGATATTCTGTCGTTGTTATAGGCTTTAATCAGCAGCTATGCGGATTAATCGCAATTTCTGATTCCGTGCGAGCGGGATGCAAAGATGCAATACAAGCACTTAAACAAATAGGCATTAAAAAAATTATTATGTTAACGGGTGATAATGAAGGTTCTGCCAATGCTATCGCTAGGACGGTCGAAATTGATGATTATCAAGCTGGGTTATTGCCTGAAGATAAAGTAAAGCACATTGAAAGTTTAGTGGAAAAATATCAACAAGTGGCTATGGTTGGTGATGGAGTCAATGATGCGCCAGCCATGGCAGCGGCCACTTTATCTATTGCTATGGGAGCAGCTGGCTCGGATACTGCCATTGAAACAGCTGATATTGCCTTAATGTCTGATGATCTTAAAAAGTTGCCATGGCTTGTCAATCATTCACGACGTACCTTATCAATTATAAAACAAAATATTGCGTTTTCTTTAGTTGTAAAAGCGGTTTTTATGGGATTAGCGTTTGCAAATAAGTCCACACTTGGAATGGCTATTGCAGCGGATATGGGCGCTTCATTTATAGTGGTGTTTAATGGGTTACGTTTATTAAACGATAGATTTTCATTGGGATGTTGTAATACACAAAGAAAAACAGCAACAGATAGTATCAAATACAAGGATGAAAAACGCCCAGATGAAAGACAACCACTTTTGTTAGCACAACCTAATAACAGGGATAAATTTACCTTGAATGCTTTAAGCGGAAGAGGTTCATTTTTTAATGAACAGCAAGTGAAAGCGGCTTCTAAAAAACCATGCTGTAGTAGCGGTAGTTGCTCAAAATCAAAAGAGCCACCTAGGGAACCCATTTCAGCTTTAGGCAGCGATCAACCAATCATATTGGCGCAAGATGTTGGTGATGGTAAAATGGCTTCTTCAGATGGAAGAAGCACATTTTTCAAAGAGCAACCAGCGATATCGGTTCCTAAAAAACCATGTTGTAGTGGTGGTAGTTGTTCGAAATCAAAAGAACCTTCTTTAGTTTCAACCAGTAATCAACCTGTTGTATCGGCACAAATAGCACCGATAGAAACAATTACTTCCTTAGCTGCTAATGCTGATACAGTAAAAGAAATGGCTACACAACTTAAGCCGCCAAGTCCACCGTCACCTAAAACCTAAAGAGGTGGGTAAATTCGAATTATTGGGTTCTATAAAATATGCATTTTAACTGTTGGGAGCAATTATATGTTTAAGCAAAGTTACATGGATTACGCCTATTATTTAGGGGAAGAAATAAAATATGGATGCTATCTTTACTATGCGGGATGGAAAAAACTTGTGTTGCATCCCATACAAACAGTACAAGATACTGCCTATGCACTTTATCATCCTGTGCAAACAGGGAAGATTTTATTCAATCAAGTTACCCGGCATCCCATAGGCGTTGGTATTAACTTGGGTCTTTCTTGGACAACCGGACATGTTGTCAGTACCGGTATGGAATATATGGAGTACCTGGTACCTGAAATTGAAGCTTCTACTAATTTGGCCTCAATGTTGCAGGTGCAAAATTCAACAAGAATTGCCGAAGCAACGATCTCCTCAACAGTTTCTCAAGCACTTCAAATAAGCACCCAAGCCATGAGCGGCGGATGTTGTGGCGGTGTTTGTACCATTGGCCGAATAGGACAGACTACCTCAGTTATTACAAGCCAATCCGCTTCTTCGGCAGAAAATCGCGATAAATTAGCGCAAACTGAAAATGGGGTTGTTAATAAAAAATCTTCCTCTCTTTTAAGTTATTTCTGGAAAACAAGCCCAAAAGATAAAGATGATAAGGCTTGCGATGCTTCATGTGCTACAACAAAAAATTGTTCCGAAGAGCAAGATGGTTTAAGGCAGAGGAATGTGAATAAAATATTTTAGTGCCGCAGATATTTAATTCTACAAAGCAATAATGTTGTCTAATCGGGTTTCCGCATAGGCATAAGATCACTTTTGCATTACCATCAAAATTGATCTACATGTTTTCCAAGCCTGATTAATTACTGATATGTATAATACGCATAGTTATCCTTATCATTTGGCATCTTGGACTTTGCATATCATAGAGTTTCTAAAAACTATGCGTATAATGCTACAAATGTATCTATCGAAGGTAACTTACCTATGAGTGACTGTGGGTGCCGGCAGACGGACACTACAAAAAATGAAAGAAAAATTTTACAAATTGCATTAGTGCTAAATGTTACAATGTTTATTGTAGGATTGATTGCAGGAATATTAGCGCAATCGATAAGTCTTATTGCAGATTCATTAGATATGCTAGCGGATGCATCAGCATATACTATTGGACTATTTGCAATAGGTCAGAGTTTACGCTTTAAAGCCATAACGACTACATTGAGCGGTAGTTTACTTTTAATGCTTGGTATTGGCGTATTAGTTGAAGTAGCACATCGCACATGGTTAGGTAGTTTTCCTGAAAGTACTACCATGATGATAGTAGCTTGTATTTCATTGACAGTAAATGCCAATGTACTGCATTTGCTAGATCAATTTCGTAAAGGGGAAGTGCATTTACGTGCGGCATGGATATTCACGCGCGCCGATGTTATTGTTAACCTTAGTGTTATTATCTCGGGTGCACTAGTAGCTTTAACACATTCCCGTTATCCTGATTTAATAATCGGGTTTGCAATAGGGTTATATGTCATCAAAGAAGCATTTGAAATTCTTGATAATGCTAGAAAAGTTAAACGAGTATGAAAGGTCAAACTAGCTCTAGATGTTGCAATTAGTTTGTTTTTACCCAATACTTCGACACAGATGATAAGCCCCAAA
>CAYSGV010000149.1:0-7153 GCA_964430685.1 uncultured Gammaproteobacteria bacterium | reverse complement strand
TGAATTAGATAATGCATTTGATATCACTCAACAAATGTTGAGCATTTTTGTCAAACAAAATGTAGATCAACAATTAAAAGCAGCTACTGCAAAAGACATCGTTATTGAACCTCAGATTGGCAGCTTTGGTTCAACCGATTTTATGCAAGCCAAAACGCTTATACCTATTGGCATTGAGGCTACACGTAAAGTTGCGTCTAAATTACAACAATTATCATTATCTGAAAAAGACTATGCTACATTACGTAAAAAACAAATCCGCACACAAAACAGTTCGGTTACTGTAGATTACATTCAAATCAATAATTACACGGAATTAAAAGACAGAATCATTAAAAAATTAATTGATATTAACCCCGGTGATATTGTCAATGTACAAGTGTTACAAGAGACATTATATAAATTAAATGGTACTGGTTATTTTGATGAGATTAGTATCGAAATTGTTGAAGATAAAAAACACGCAACCGGCGTAGCCATTACAGTAGAAAGTACGCGATCCGTGCAACCTGTATCACAAGCATTTAGACCGATTACGAAATATGTTGATGATACCATCCAAGCTGGCCTGACCCTTGAAGATGATTTTCAAGGACATGGACAATATAATCTCGCTCTGCGCTATTCGAATTTATTGATCAATCATTATGGTGGTGAATTAGAAGTTAGAGGGCAAATAGGCAGTAAAGATCGTGCATCAGCTAAAATCTTTCAACCTATTGGGCCTGGTTCAGATTACTTTATTGCACCAGTTTTAGAATATGAAGCCATCAAAATTCCGTTTTGGACTGCACACCACCAAACAGGTTTATTACGTTTAGCAGAAGCGTATGCCGAGTTCAATGTAGGTAAAACTTTTTCCAATGAAGCTGAGTTTCGCCTAGGGGTACATCGTGGTATTGGTACAACAAAAACGATTAGTGGTTTTACTCCTTATCATGATGGCCGTTATGATACCGCTAATTTTAATAGCCAAATAGAATATGATATGCTGGATAATCTCTATTTCCCGAAGCATGGCTTTTATGGGCTCGCTAAATATCTTTATTCCACTGAAAGTATTGGTGCCAGCCATAATTATCAACAGTTAACTGGGGCTGTAAGCTGGGCCAACACGATTAAACGTGATACGATATTACTGTCAGCAAAGTTAATGAATAATTTACAAAAAGAGCCACCTATTGAAGCTAAATTCATCTTGGGTGGCTTTGCAAATTTATCAGGGTTTACAACCAATCAATTACTTATTTCAGATTATTCATTCTATCGCATTGCCTATTATCGCGAATGGGATCCATTAGAGCATAGTTTGTTTAAATTCCCTGTGTATACTGGCTTAACTTTTGAAGGTGCGAATTTCTCGGATATAAACAATGAACCATCATTACACAACACACATATGATTTTCGCTGGTTCTATTTTTCTAGCTGCTGATACCATGCTGGGTCCTGCATTTCTCGCTTTTGGTCAAGCGCAGTTTGGACACAAAGCGGTCTATTTAAAATTCGGCCCGGTTTTTTAAGTAGCATTAAAGGAAGATTATATGCATATTATATTGGGGAGGATATCGTAACAATGAAACAACACTCATCAGGTTTTCTAAATTTAGTTAACGAAGCAAAAGCAAGAATACAAGAAATTACACCAGCACAGCTAAAAGAAAAATTAGATCGGAACGAAAAGGTATATATCATTGATGTGCGTGAAGACAATGAATGGCAAAATAACTGTATTTCCAAAGCGATACATTTAAGCAAAGGCATCATTGAGCGCGACATTGAAAAACAGCTTCCTGATCTCTCTGCACAAATTGTTGTTTACTGTAGTGGCGGTTTTCGTTGTGCATTGGTCGCTGATAATTTGCAAAAAATGGGATATACAAATGTTTTTTCTCTTGAGTCCGGTTTAACCGGTTGGATAGAAGCAGGTTATTCGCTTGAAAAGAAAAGTAATGTTTAGTGATTCATAGAATATATCAAATGATTACGATTTGCCCATACTATGGTAATTGCTTAGACAGCACAACCTTTGTCTCTACTGAGTTACGCTTATATTCTTGTTCCAGTAATTGTGGTAGTTGTTCAACTTGTTTAGCCAGTGTAGCAACATCTGAAATATAAATACCAATAAAAGTAATAGAGCCTTTCGTAAGTGGTTTAACTTCAAATGCACAAGGCGGACGCTGTAAGAGCATCCCTAATTTTTCAGCGTCATTTCTATTAAATATATTTAATACCGCTAAAAATTTTGGCGTATTTTTTATTGCATACAATTGCCATCCAGAGGGTGATAAATGTTCTGCATATTTTTTATCTGGTAAGCTTGTACGAATACTAAATCCGGCGAAAGCAGATGAAAATTTTTCCAGATAGGGAAAATATAAATCCTTTTCAGCTTGATTGGCCCATTTTCTTTCTTCTTTATTTTGATTTGTTGAGACAACAAGATTTTGCAGGCAAATTGCAGGAAGTATTCTCGTTTGTCGATATGCTTCGATAAATTCTAGTTCTTTATGCCGTGATTCTAAGAGTCCACGTGATTGATTTGGCACATGTGTTAGTGCTTTCAACACATAGTCATTACAGGCACCAAAATTCTCTAATTGATAACATAATTCAACCAATGCTAGATAACATTTATTGGCAAGCATTAATTCTCGCTTTTGCTCAAATAACTCTGCGGCGCGTGCATAATAATAAATGGATAAGTCTGGGCAATATTTACGATTTAATTCAGCACGATAATAAAATTCCGCAGCATTCATTCTTAAAACATGAAAAGGCAGCAAAGCAGGTAGTTCGTGTTCAAGATAATTAATTTTATCCGGCTGCATTATAAGTTCATTTCTATTAGGCAATGCAGATATATAGGCGTCGTGATTTTCAATGTTTAATAGATAAATACCTTGTTTCCCTTTGACCATAACCAAAGTAGAACCAGTGACTCTGTAGCATGCTCTTGGAATTTCTGGTAATGCAGGTTTTAAACTTTGCGGGTCAGTGGGAACTTCTTTTTGCAGTATATCGATAGTGATACTGATGGGTTCTTGGCAAAATTTTTCCTGCATGAATGCTTGCAGCAAGCGATAATATGGTAACCAGTTAATTGGATAATACCCATATTGCATTAAAATACAATTTGACAGAAGGCGGCTAAGACGGCCATTAACACTACCAAAAACTTGTCGACGCCCGAGTCCTAACGCATAAGCTGCGATAGCAAGGGGATCTGCTTCTTGTTGTATATGTTCCCACAATATTTGGCAAAATACATCGAATGATGTTAAAGTTTTTGCCGAATGATTAATATACTCTACTGTATCTAAAAAATAACGCCGACCTGGGTGCTCACGTAAAGGAGGCAATAGTATCAGTGCATGAATATTAATATTATGAATACAAAACATTTTCTCTACTAGAGATAAATTTCTTTCACTGCAAATTTCCTGAATTTTTTGCTGTTGTATTTTTTGTAAAAGTATCCCAAAATTTTTATAGTGTTCAGCTGCCAAAGGACCATGATCTTTCTGCACGAGCAGCATATTTTTTTCGGAATAAGGTTGTAAAAGAACGTTATGGCCTTCATAAGTAGGTGGATCATTCCGTCCTGTTTCTTTGCCAATAACTGAATTACGTTCAGCCATTTTACCACTGATACATCCAGTTCCTTCCACCAATTCAGTACTGCGCCCTATAATTTTTTGTAGCGCAGTAATAAATGTCCTTAGCTCATCGACTGAAAACTCTTTAATATCTCGCTTAAGAAAATATTCCTCAGCAAAGGCTAATCCTTCAACAAAATCAAAAAATTGATCCGCTGCATAGACACTGGCCAGTATTTTCGCCTCGGATTCCGGTACATTAGGAAGTGTTGGATCATCCGTAGGCACATTTTGAATAATATAAAATGGAAATCGGGTTATTCGTTTACGCTTTTCTTTTAGTTTTTGCATATAAAACTCCTACTAGATTAGGATGTATTATAATCCAGTCATTTTTATATGAAAAGCTTGGTAATAAAGAATCCATTTATATATGACGCGCGGCAATCCCCTACTACAAGACAAAATTCAGGAGAATGCCACTGACAGCACAAATTATTTTGTACCTTGGTCCACTGGTTTGTGCCATCGCAATAACAGTGCATCGAACAATGATCCTGTCTTATATCTTCTTCAAATACACTTCTTCTACTGAATGATCTGTTCCTTTAAGCAATATTAGTTTCGCTCTTTCTTTAAATGGTAAAATATTTTCATCTAAATTAATTTCATTTATATTTTCCCAAATGGTGGTAGCAAAACTGAGTGCCTCTGCATCACTAATATTAACAAAACGATGAAAATATGCTTCGGGCTCTTCTTTAGCTTTCGCACGAAACAGCATAAATCGCTCTAAAAACCATTTTTTAATGGTTTCTGTTTGCGCATCGACATATATGGTAAAATCAATATAATCAGATATAGCAATGCGTGTGAGTTGCTTTTTATTGAATGATTCAACTTGTAATACATTTAAGCCTTCCACAATAACAATATCGGGTTGATCAACAGTTTGAAATTGGTCCGGCAGAATATCATATACATGATGTGAATAAATAGGAATTTGTAAATTCCGTCGCCCCGATTTTAAATCCAGCAGAAATTGGATAAATTTCTGACTATCATAACTTTCCGGGAAACCTTTTAGATTCATGATGCCTAATTTTTCCAAGGTTTCGGTTGGATAAATAAAGCCATCGGTGGTGACAATATCTACCCGGGGATGATTGGGCCAACGTGAGAGTAAAGCCTGCAACACTCTGGAGGTCGTGCTTTTGCCTACACCCACACTACCGGTGACGCCAATAATATAGGGGACTTTTGGTTCAGGGTGTCCCAGAAATAAGGTGGTCACTTTATAAAGCTCTTGCGTAGCAGCAACATATAAATTCAATAAACGCGATAGCGGCAAATACACTTCTTCAATTTCTAATAAAGAAATAGTTTCAATATTGCCATGCAACGCATCTAAGTCAGCTTCACTTAAAGTCATCGGCGTATCAAAGCGAAACTTCCGCCAATCCGCTCGTGCAAAATGAATATAAGGGGAATATTCTGTATCGATCATGTGGCCATACTCACATCCAACAATCCGCCTCATTATAGGCTGATTTGCTTAGAGTACAAATATAGATAACGGGATATTTTACACTTTTAAGTGCGAAAAAGTGTAAAGTTTAACACTTTTTCGTACGAATAATTGTGTAAACTTACACTTTTGGCTATAATGGCGTTCTATGGAAAGGAAAATCTTCAAACAACTGAGTGCTTGGAAAGGACAACCTGAACGAAAGCCGTTACTTTTAATCGGTACAAGGCAGGTTGGCAAAACTTACGCGCTTGAAGCTTTTGGGCAAACTCAGTTCGAAAATACAGCTTACCTCAATTTTGAAACCACACCAATCCTAGCAAAGCTGTTTTCTGAAAGCCTCAACCCTGAAGCAATTTTGCACGCACTTGCGATAGAATTTAACATGCCAATTAATCCCGGCAAAACTTTGATTATCTTTGATGAAATACAAGAATGTCCAGAAGCGCTCAATAGTTTGAAATATTTTTATGAACAAGCCCATACTTATCATCTCTGTGCAGCCGGATCACTTTTAGGCGTTAAACTAGCTCATCTAAAAGGCTTTCCGGTTGGAAAAGTTAATTTTTTACATTTATATCCTCTTAGTTTTTTAGAATTTCTTGAAGCAATTGGACAATCACAATATAAAACATACATTGAAGAAATCGTAACAATTACACCTCTGCCAGCAAATATACATGAAACGTTATTAAAATATTTCAAACTCTATTTGTTAATCGGTGGTATGCCAGAAGCCGTTGCGAAATATGCACAGACGGAAGATCTAAACCAAATTCGAACCATACAAAATAATATACTACTTGCCTACCAACTTGATTTTGCGAAACATGCACCACCAAATCAAATCATGAAAATTAATCAAGTTTGGCAATCGATTGTCAGTCAATTGACTAAAGAAAATAAAAAATTTATTTATGCGGCAATTCGCAAAGGTGGACGAGCGAAAGAGTTCGAAACAGCATTACAATGGCTTATGGAAGCGGGATTGATTCACAAGGTAACTAATATTAATGTACCTAAACTACCCTTAAACGCATATGCACACTTCGACTTCTTCAAAATCTATATGGTGGATGTTGGATTATTAGGTACAACAGCAAATGTGCCAATACAAACCATGCTTTATGGAAATGAATTGTTCCAAGAATTTCGTGGTTCTTTAACTGAAAACTATGTAGCCCAAGAATTGGCGCGTAATCAATATGGTCTATATTACTGGACCAGTGAAAATAATGCTGAAGTAGATTTCATCATTCAACACCAGGACGTGATTTATCCTTTAGAAATTAAATCAGCCAATTCCGGAAAACATAAGAGTTTGCGTGTCTATAAAGATAAATATAAACCTAAGTTGCTCATTCGTTGCTCACCAATGAACTTAAAAAAAGATGGTCAGATTCTAAATTGTCCTTTGTATTTATTAAGTGAATTAGGACGATTACTAGATGGGCTCCTAATGATTTAAATTCACCCGCTAACTACGATTCCATGATTATATGTGGATTTTTATAGAGCACAATGATATATCCCGATAAACAAAATATCGGTAACCCTCTAAATGTCTAGGCAAATCATCTTATTTTTGGCAATATCACACCTTAATGGAATATACGCGAACAATACTGAAAAGGAGTTTTCACCATGGCACAACGACAACCTGAATCATCCGTACAAGCAGCTAATAATAACCCTTCGCCCTATGAAATACCTGCTATTCCTGTAGACCCTCTAACACTACAATTCAGTGGTCCCTTTCTTGTTCATGATAATGGCTGTGCAGGTATAGAAGTTCATAACGCAGCTAACGCTCTTATACGCATTGACAATCAAGCTACAAAAAACTTTGAAGCCTATCTAGCGACACTCCCCGCTGCAGAACGTGCTTATGGCCAAACGCTTCTAGATAGATACGGACTGCACACCATTAATGTCGATCGAGAGAGCTATGCAAGGTCCATTGAACTATCGGACAACCATGCTGGACTTTCAGATGTAATTACTCAAGGGGCAGCTCAAGCAGT
>CAYSGV010000148.1:0-7161 GCA_964430685.1 uncultured Gammaproteobacteria bacterium | reverse complement strand
TCTTTTCAGACAGGCGCTTGTGGACTTCCAGGATCTGCTCACGGCCGCGGATGTCCGGCCTGCCAATGAACACATGGCGACTAAACCGACCGGGTCGGGTCAGGGCGGGATCCAGCAGCTCGGGACGGTTGGTTGCCGCAATGACAATGACACCTTCATTTCCCTCAAAACCATCCATTTCAACCAACAATTGGTTCAGTGTTTGCTCACGTTCATCATGTCCGCCACCAAGACCAGCACCGCGGTGACGGCCAACTGCATCAATTTCATCAATAAATATGATACATGGCGCTTGTTTTTTAGCTTGTTCAAACATATCACGCACACGTGATGCACCAACGCCTACAAACATTTCCACAAAATCAGATCCCGATATACTAAAAAAGGGAACACGTGCCTCACCTGCAACAGCTTTCGCTAGTAAGGTTTTACCAGTTCCTGGTGGTCCCATCAGTAAAACACCGCGAGGGATTTTGCCACCCAATTTCTGAAACTTGCCTGGATCTTTCAAGAAATCAACCAATTCTTTGACTTCTTCTTTAGCTTCATCACATCCGGCAACATCTGCAAACGTTATTTTGATTTGGTCTTCGCCCATTAAGCGGGCACGGCTGCGACCAAAGGACATGGCACCACGGCTACCGCCACCTTGCATTTGACGCAGAAAGAATATCCATATTCCGATAAACAACAGCATGGGGAACCAATTGATGAAAATGTGCATGAGCAAGCTTTGTTGTTCAGGCGGTTTACCTTTGACGTTGACATTTTTCTTCATTAGATCGCCCAATAAGGCTGGATCATCCAGGGGCATATAAGTCGTGAATACGCGATTGTCCGTCGTGATACCGGTAATAGTATGTTGATCGATGGTTACAGAACTAACCTGACCTTGGTCTACCTGAGTTAAAAATTGTGAATAACTAACCCGTTCTTCATTTGGAGTACGGGCACCAAAATTACTAAATATGGACACCAATACCAATACAATGACGACCCATAACAACAAATTTTTGAGCATCTCGTTCAAACTAATCCCCTTTCAATCCTGCGATCTCGTGTTTTCATTTTAGCCTTTAAATCCTTTACCGACCAAATATATTTCGCGAGATTCATCGCGAGAAGCTTTGGGCTTACGGACTACAACTTTGGCAAAAGCTTTTTTCATGGTTTCACGAAATAATTCCGCTTCACTCCCCTGAAAAATTTTGATCACCATATGGCCACCGGGCCTAAGTACTTGTTGCATAAACATAAATGCTGCTTCTGCTAATGCCAATGATCGAGCTTGGTCAGTACTGGCAAGACCTGTAATATTCGGTGCCAAATCAGAGAGAACCACATCCACCGCTCTATCTTTAGGCAGCTCGGATACCAATTGTTGCAATACGCTCGTATCTAAAAAATCACCTTGAATATACGTCACGCCCGGCAACGGTGCAAAAGCTAAGGCATCAAGAGCAAACAGCATACCTTTAGGACCTATAAACTCTAGCACTACTTGCGCCCAACTACCCGGCGCAGCACCCAAGTCAACAACTACCATTCCAGGTAAAAACAGTTTATCGATTTGCTGTATTTCAAGTAATTTAAAAGCAGCACGCGAACGATAACCTTTTTTCTGGGCTGCTCGAACATACGGATCATGTATATGTCGTCTGACCCAATCTGATTTACTCTTTATCTTTGCCATTTTTTATGAAGAAATATATTTTTCACGACGCACACTGGGTGAAGGGAAACCTTGCTCTTGCAACAAGAGAAAAGCTTCATCAATCATATTGGGGTTACCACATAAATAAATCAAGTCAGACTGTGGATTTAATTGCAAATCAGTAAAAACACCTTGTACATGCCCTTTTTTTTCATAAAATTGGGCATCCGTAGGATATTGCCGACTATAACAAGCATAAAATTGAAAACGCGGATGCTCTTTTTGAAATTCAATAAAATCATTAGCATACAACAATTGCGAGCGATTTTGCACACCCATTAAAACAACCACGGATAGATTCGCATCTTGCTCCAAACGCCAGTGAATCTCAGGCAACATTGAACGGTAAGGTGTCACACCTGTTCCGGTGGCAACTAACACATAACGGGTGTGATGTTCCGACCGTAGCACCAAACGCCCAAAAGGACCACTGGCATGCATCACACCACCCGGCTGTAATGCAAACAATACTTCAGACGCAATACCATTCGGTACATAGGAAGCTGCAAATTCGACAACACGGCAATCACTGCTGCAAGTGATTAGATTTTGTTCATTCGCTGTACAATGGATTTCGCCCATGGTGGCGATACTATAACTACGCCGCAAAGCCTTATCTGAATCAGATTGTGGCAAATGCAGCGTGATAAACTGGCCTGGCGTAAAATGCAATGCGCTACCATCTTTGCGTCTAAAGGCAAAATGGCGAACATTTTCAGTAATCATTTCGGCCCAATCAAGGACCATTTCATATGTCTTAGGTTCCATGCGGGTATTTTATGAATTGCTGATAAAAATAGCTAGCGCTAAGGAGAGGATAGAGTTAGATAATTTTTCTATCCTGTGCGTTTTCTTGCTGCGCGCCTGCTTCGGGTTCAAGCATCACTTTTATAATACGATCGGATGAATTCGCTCCGATAACGGTAGTTGGTGTTTTAGTGAATCCTTCGTGATGTTCCGCTGCAATCGGCTCTTGTTCACTGGCACCACCTGTTGCGGATAATATTCTACCGGTGGTTGCCTTCGTAATGTGTTCAGCTGCTGCTGTTGTAGTACCTGCCTCATGGACTAGAGAAACTTTATGCTTGCGTCGCAACAATTTTTCTTTGCACCATGTATAAACGCCTACAACCATTTTCTTTCCCCCACCAAACGTATTTTTTATTGCTCCCCAATAGGTCCATGTAGCACGCTTATTGTGGGCCGTGTCATGCGTTGCAGTTGCATCATCTTGCGCAATTTTTCGTTGGTGCATCGCATCTTTGATTGCGCTAACTTTATTGACCAATGCATGTTTTCTTTTGCTTGTTGTAGGTATGTCGGTTTCAGGTTCTGCAACCATACTTGATGATTCGCTTAAGTCGCTTAAATTTTCATTAAGATCACTCAACGGTTCACTTAGTTCATCTTCTGTTTGCGATGATTCATCAATTTGAGATACTTCAAGTGATGCAGCACCCAATAGCTTCTTCTCAGCTTGAGTCCGTAATTTTTCGTGTATGCCGCTAGCATCGATTGCGTATAAAGTTGCTAATACAGATGCATGTGTTGATGGTGGCATAATAATTGGCGCACCATCTGTCGTCTCTGCCGATTTATCTTTATCTTTGTCTGCGCTTATCGGTATTTCTACAGATGCAATTGATTCAGCATTCACTATGTTGCTCGGTTCTTGAGGAGCAATTACATTTTGCGCTAATACAGCTTCAGCGGTTGTAACAAGTAAAACGTATAAGTCTCGCGGAAACTCTTCAATATAATTAATCACATCCTGATTGGTACTACTCAGAAAATATTTTTTTACATTTGCCGCGACTTTATCTGGCAGATGAAAATTATCGAGTTCATTCGCTGTTAATTTAAATGAATGTGCTTTTAATTTAAAATAACCAATTTCTTGAAGATCTTTAGCGATTAAATCACCAATCTGTGTTCTGCGCTCATAATCACTATCGATTGTTAATATTCTTAATGCGTAATGACCTTGCTTTGTTGGTAGTTTTAAATCTAAATTGTAATGCAAACCCTTTGGATCAGTTTGTTCGCGATTGGGATCCCAATCAGCACGGTAATTTGCTAATACTTCATTTGTTTCATCATCAACAAATTCTTCGCCAATAACACGACCAATATTACGTATAAAACTTTTTGTGCCTGGGCGCCCTTCAGTAAATTTTTCTCCCCACATTGCGCGCCAATGACCTTTTTTCTTGCCGCCAATTCCATAACCCGCTTGTTCAAGATTTTTATTTAGCCATCGTTTTGCTAAAACAGCTCCCTCATCTAAATCAGTAATATGTACTTCAGTAGTGGGTTTATCTTTTTTAACCTTATCTTTTCGAGAACTGGTGCTGGGATTATCTCTTGATTCAAACAATTCTATTCCTTGATCTGTGTGTGCCAGGCGCAGATCAATTTCTTTTTTTTCATCTGCTAATTTGAAGGGCTCAACTCTCTTTCTCATCATCTAGACCCCAATTCATGCGCCCATGTTTTTCTCAATAAATTCAAGGCGTTATCTAAATTATAGTCGATTTTGGGGATGAACACTGGGGGTGGGATCAGAAGCAGCCTTTTGAGGACCCCGTAACAAAAGAGTAGTGGGCAGGCTGTGTCCGCGAGATATAGATTTGCAGACACGGAGCATTCGCTCCTTAGTCCGCGCTACGAAGCAGCCTATGTTATTCGCTTAAACTCTAAGCGCCGTAGGTTTAGATGTAGGTGAGCTAGCATAAAGGTCTGGGGTAATTTTGGGCAGTATCACTGCCTCATTGACGCGAATTCGTTTCGTTGAAAATTGCAGATTTTGGGCAAATTCTGGGCTGATATAGCCACTCTCAACTAGCTTTCGCATTATTTTTTGCGCAGCATTGGCTTTTATCGTTGCAACATGCGCTATTCTTACCCCCTCTAATTCAAGCATGATTGCCTGCGCTTTTTGATTTCGCTCTGATAATGACGCTGTACTAGCTAATAAGGCATCAATTTTTGCGTAATTACCACTAACCAACTGTTCTGTTTCACTGTGTATCGTTTGCAACATAGGTGCAACATCAGGTTCAGCTAATAAGTCTTGTGTGTTTTGGGGGGCATTAGGATCAGTATTTGCTGTAGCAGATGTTATAGAAGCAAATATTGAAGATTTTCCGAACATATCACTTGTACATCTCATAATGCTTAAACGAATATGAAGATTATAAATTCATATATGAATTTATACAAGTTAAGTTTAGTTATGAATACTATCAATATCTTTCCCTTGCACGCAAAACAGAAGCTGGTATCCTCATCTTCATCAAACTTATTTAATATTGCCGAAAATGACGCAGGTAAAAATGAGCGCACTTATTTTAAATGGTCGACTTCTCGCCAATGAAATTGAACAAGAATTGGCACAACGGGTACAGCAATTAAAAGCCAAGCATCCTAAATTTACACCTACTTTAGCAACTATTTTGGTTGGCTCAGATCCAGCATCAGCAACCTATGTCGCCATGAAAGGACGTGCGTGTGAACGCATTGGTATGCAGTCGAAGCAAATTAAACTTGGCGACCATATTTCAACCGAACAGTTACTTAATGAAATTCATCATCTCAATCATGATCCAAATGTACATGGCATTTTGCTACAACATCCAGTGCCTGCGCAAATTAATGAACGACAATGTTTTGATGCCATCGATCCACGCAAAGATGTAGATGGTGTTACCAGTTTAGGCTTTGGCAAAGTCGCAATGGGTGAAACGGCTTTTCAATGCGCAACACCAATGGGCATTATGACATTGCTGAACCATTATCAAATCAACACCCGTGGGCAACATGCAGTCATTGTTGGTCGCAGCCCCATTTTAGGCAAACCAATGGCGATGCTGTTGTTAAATCAAGATGCAACGGTAACCATTTGTCATTCTAAAACACATCATCTCGAAAAAATTATTGCCGAAGCTGATATCATTGTTGGTGCTGTAGGCAAACCAGAGTTTATTAAAGGTGCTTGGGTTAAAGCAGGCGCTGTGGTGATTGATGCAGGTTATCATCCTGGTGGCATAGGTGATATTGAATTAAGTGCCGTTATCGAAAAATGTTATGCTTATACGCCTGTACCTGGTGGTGTTGGCCCAATGACTATTACTAGCCTGATGACACAGACATTAGAGGCAGCAGAAAATAGCTGCGCTAATATCTAGGTAGCGCGGACTTAGGAGCAATGCTCCGTGGCCGCGAAAAATACGTTCGAACATAGATAAAATAATGGACAAACAAAAATCACCCATTTCTTATATCATCATTGACGAACATGCATTGAATCAACGCATCGATAATTTTTTATTCAAACAATTAAAAAACGTACCGAAAAGTCGCATCTATCGTCTTATTCGTAAAGGTGAAGTTCGTATTAACAAAAAACGTATCAATAGCGACTATCATTTACAAATCGGTGATGTGGTGCGTATACCACCCATTGTTTGCGAAGCTTCTCCTACACACAAAGCATCGACGCATGTACAACAGTGGTTAGTGCCGTTTATTCTCTTTGAAAATGATGAGGTGATGATCTTAAATAAACCTGCTGGTTTTCCCGTGCACGGTGGTACACAACAAAATATTGGTGTTATTGAAACATTACGCCAAGCCAAACCAGAATTAAAATTTTTAGAATTGGTACATCGACTGGATCGAGATACGTCTGGTTGTTTGTTACTTGCTAAAAGTCGCCGCGCGCTCACGCATCTACATGAGCAAATGCGGTTAAACAAAATGAAAAAAGTTTATCTCACTCTGGTAAAAGGGCGCTGGCCACAACAATTAACTGAAATAACAGCCCCACTTAAAAAAAGTATTTTAATTTCTGGAGAGCGATTGGTGCGCGTAGATGAAGAAGGTAAAATTGCCCGTACATTATTTAGCATTGTACAAAGTTTTCCAATGGCAACTTTACTGCAAATACATTTGCTCACAGGACGCACACATCAAATTCGTGTACACACAGCTCATGCTACTCATCCCATTGCTGGTGATACAAAATATGGTGATAAAGAATTTAATCGTGCGATTGCACAATTAGGCTGCAAACGTTTATTTTTACATGCACATGAAATTACTTTTACCTTACCAGAAAGTGCAAGAGAATATCATTTTACTGCACCACTACCCGATGAGCTAAAGCAGCTCTTACAAAAGTTATAGCTCTGAGCATTGCAGCTTTACAAGCCAACCTGATTAGCCACTGCTGCTATTTCATCTTCTGTTAAATCACGAAATTTACCTTTAGGTAAATCGCGTGGTAAAAACACATTACCATAACGAATGCGGATTAAACGGTTCAATTTTATGTTCACTGCATCAAAAATACGGCGAACTTCGCGCGTACGGCCTTCGGTTAAAATCACATGATACCAATGGTTCATACCTGTACCACCGGCATCGACAATTTGTTGAAATTTAGC
>CAYSGV010000147.1:0-7164 GCA_964430685.1 uncultured Gammaproteobacteria bacterium | reverse complement strand
TACGTCAAGCTATAGTGCAAATAGAGCATACTAAAATTCATGCACCGATCAGTGGCAAAATTGGCAACATCAATTACAAAGTGGGGGATCTGGCCACTGCTGCAAGTAGTCAACCACTAACAACCATTAATCAATTGGACAAACTCTGGGTCAATTTCACCATTCCACAACAGCAATTACCCTTGGTGTTAAGTTATCAAAAAGCTGGTCCTTTAAACGTAGAAATCTTTGACGAAAATCAAAAAAATAAATTGGGCACAGGAAAATTATTTTTTATCGACAACATGGTCAATCGTCAAACCGGTACGGTGCTGTTAAAAGCAACGCTTGATAATCAACAACACAGTCTCTGGCCAGGATTGATGGTTACAGTGAAATTAATTTTAGCCATGCAACCACAAGCAATGACTATTCCATTAAGTGCTTTACAACTCAATCAAAATGGGCCTTATGTTTATTTGGTGCAAAATGGCAAGGCAGTGATGCATGCAATCAAAGTAAATAGACAAGTGAATAATACCGTTGTAGTGGAACAAGGTTTACAAGGTACAGAAGAAGTAATTACTACTGTTTCTCCTGAACTAAATGATGGCTCACGCATTCATATAGTCCCCACATTAACGAATAAAGAGTAATTAATGAATTTTTCAGAACCATTTATCAGGCGACCGGTTGCAACCATTGTGCTCGTTTTTGCGATGGTTTTTTTCGGATTATTTGCCTACCACGCACTCCCAGTCAATGAATTACCGAATGTAGATTTTCCAACCATCACGGTCACAGCATCTATTGCAGGTGCTGAACCAGAAACCATGGCAGCTACGGTTGCAACGCCGTTAGAAAAACAATTTAGTAGTATTGCCGGTATTGATTCAATCAATTCTGTAAATTCTGCTGGGCGCAGCCAAATTACTTTACAATTTAATTTAAATCGCGACATCGATGCCGCAGCACAAGATGTACAAATGGCTATTGCTCAAGCATCACGCAGTTTACCGCCGCAAATGCTAACACCCCCGACACTGCGTAAAGCAAATCCAGCAGCCGCACCCATTTTGCAACTTGCTTTAACCGCTGATCAATTATCGATGTCAAAATTAAACGATTACGCTGAAACTTATATTGGTCAGCACTTATCAATGATTGATGGTGTGGCACAAGTACATGTTTACGGCGCACAACAATATGCCGTGCGCATTCACGTCAATCCTTACGCGCTGGCTGCGCGTGGATTAAATATACTTTCACTCGCTGAGCTCATTCCTGGATTAAATACACAGCAGCCATCCGGCACTTTGCAAACAAATGAGCGCTATCATTTACTTAAAACAGATGGACAACTCAAAAACGCCGATGAATTTGCGAATGCGGTGATTGCTACGGCAGAAGATGCAGTTATCCACCTTAAAGATATTGCCAAAGTGGAAGACAGTGTTGGTAATGATAAAGCTGCGACTTGGTATAATGGCAAACGCGCAATTGTGTTGGCTGTGGTGCGGCAACCCGGTGCAAACACTGTTGCGGTTGTAAATAACATTAATAAAATGTTACCTGATTTAGTTAAAGAATTGCCACAGGGAACACATTTACAAGTGGTATATGATCGCGCCAAATACATCGAGCGCTCTATTGATGATGTGCAATATACATTGTTGTTCGCTGCATTTTTAGTGGTGATGGTCATTTATTTATTCTTACGTAATTTCTCCGCCACATTAATTACCGTATTAGCATTACCCACATCACTCATTGCCACGTTTGGAATTATGTATTTACTGAATTACAGTTTAGATAATCTTTCTTTAATGGGATTAGTGCTTGCGGTTGGCTTTATCATCGATGATGCCGTTGTGGTTTTAGAAAATATTTCTCGTTACATGGAAAAGGGTTTAGATCGTTTCACAGCAGTAATCACGGGCACAAAAGAAATCAGCACCACCGTAGTGTCCATGACTATTTCATTGGCTGCCGTTTTTATTCCTATCTTATTTATGGGTGGCATACTCGGTCGTTTGTTTCATGAATTCGCCGTGGTCGTTGGTGTTTCCATTTTATGTTCGGGTATCATTTCATTAACACTCACCCCCGTACTTTGTCGCTATTTTTTAACGCATACTGTAACGGCGCCACAGGATGGCTATTGGTTTAATCGTTTATTTGAAAAAAGTAAGTTGCATTATGAAACAAGCTTGCGTTGGGCGATCAATCATCAACGCTTGGTGTTAAATGGTTCAGCATTATTATTAGTAGCAACGATTGGTCTATTTTATTATATCCCCAAAGGTTTTATTCCCCCTGCAGATATCGACATGATACAAGCATCCATTCAAGCCCCTGAAGGAATTAGCTATACAAATTTTGTCACCCAACAACAAGCGATCGCAAAAATTATCCAAAACAATTCCAATGTTGCAGCATTGAGCTCATCGGTCGGCCAAGGTGCAGGTGGTGCTGTTAGTGGTAACAGTGGACAAATGGTGATCCGCTTAAAACCAGCTGCCGAGCGCAGTCAAACATCAGATGAAATCATTCAAGATTTTCGCAAACAATTAAAAAATACCGTTGGCGTTAAAGTAACTTTTCAAAACCCGCCGGCGATTCGTATTGGTGGAATCAGCTCTAAAGGTAATTATCAATATGTGTTACAAGGAACTAATTATGATGCATTGATTGCCGTGACAGAAAAACTGGTTCCCATATTGAGTAAAATTAAAGGCATAGATGATGTGAACACGGATTTACAACTGGAGAATCCGCAATATCAATTTCATATTTTACGCGAGCAAGCAGCAAAACTAGGCATTAGCCCGGAACAAATTGAAAGAACATTATATCGAGCCTATGGTGAAGGACAAATTACCAGCATTAATACATCAAATGATCAATATCCTGTTATCATGGATATCGACCCTGAGTTTCAAAATGATATCAATCATCTCAATTCGATTTATTTACGTAATGCAAAAGGCGATAATATTCCATTAACTGCGGTAACAGAAATGCATGAAAATGTCGGACCTCTATCTGTCAATCATTATGGACAACTCCCCTCTGTTACACTTTCATTTAATTTAACACCGGGTGCTGCATTAAGTGCTGTGCAAAAACAAATTGAAACACAGAGTAAACAAGTATTACCCGCAGGAATTTCTGGTAACTTTGCAGGTTCGCTACAAACATTTCAAAATTCTTTAGTAGACTTACCTTTATTATTATTGTTCACCATTTTGGTTATTTATTTAGTATTAGCCATTTTATATGAGCATTTTGGTCATCCATTAACGATTTTAACGGCTCTACCTTTTGCGGCACTGGGTGCATTGATTGCCTTACCCATTTTTCATCAGCAACTTGATGTCTTTAGTTTTATTGGAATGGTGATGTTGGTGGGTTTGGTTAAGAAAAATGGCATTATGATGATCGACTTTGCATTAGAAGCACGTCGCAACGAACAATTGTCCGCTCAAGATGCCATTGTGCAAGCTTGTTTGGTTCGCTTTCGGCCAATTATGATGACAACCTTTGCTGCCATATTAGCAACACTGCCTATTGCACTCGGCCTTGGCGCCGGTGGCGAAGCCAGACGCTCATTAGGCATTGCGGTTGTGGGCGGTTTAATTTTTTCACAATTCCTGACTTTATATGTCACCCCTGTTTTTTACCTTACGATGGAACAATGGACACCTAAAATAATACGCGCCAGCAAACACTTTTTACCCGGACATCACGAAACGAACACTTCAGAGCCGCTACCGTAAGGGGGTGTCCACTTAGCTAACTATCCAATTTCACCCTCTATGCATATTTAACTTTGTATTAATATTTTCAAAGTCCATAACATGCTGTTTACCATAGTTATTTCTAAATAAATTCCAAACGATTTGTGGCAATATCATTCCCGTAATCATTACGGTAACATTGTGACTAGTTAGAAAAGTACTATGAACTTATCAAATTAGGTTTTGGAGGGTATATGGATGCATCAAGAGAAGTAAAATATATTGATCTTGCCAAAAAAGAAATTAGCAAATTACTTGAAATATCTGATTTAATTAAACCTGTAAAAGATATACTCCATAACCTTTTAGCTTTTCTGGTAAAAATTAACACGAATAAACTCACTACAGAGATCTTAGCAAAAAATATATATTTTATTATTTCACACCTTGCTGCAATTAAACATTTTTTAAACTTACAACATGGCAAAAAAAATATACATTTACTGCCTATTCGCAATATCATTAAACCGCTTATTAAAACGGGATGGGAATTGCAACATAACTTAAATATCCCTACCAACAGTAAACCATTACAAGGCGCAGATCCGGCAGAATCAACAACACCACAATTAACCCCCTATACAGATAACCCCGCAACAGAAAAAAAATTAGCCGAAAATCAAGCCTATTTACAAACAGTTACGCCATTATTTCCATCGTTCTTACGTAAACTATGGAACTACGTAATTGATAATAGTCACGCCTCTAATACAATATTTATTAGTTACGCCTGGCCACTTAGCCCTGAGGCTATCAATTACCAATTTTATATTGCACCAACTAAACGGAGCATAAAACTCGATGAAATAATCGGTAATGCACTGGTAATGGTTGGCCGTAAAAATGTGCGGCAGGTTTACTTTATCTGTGATGGCGAATATGTCGCTACTGCTGCAGCAAATGATCAAGAAACAATAGTCGAAGTTAGTTTAACAGAAGAAGAGCATGCAAAACTGAAGCCAGCCACTACCATGGCTATCGTAAACCCCGATAACAACACCGTTACCTTACGTATTAGAGTTGAAGCCATTGCTAAAGCGAAACAAGATCTAGAAGCTTTTAATATGGCTAATAAATTGGACGAAGCGTGGACAAAGAATTTTGTTAATCTTTTAGCTGCAAATTTAAATGCAGTCGGTTTAAGAGTATATCTAGATGAACATAATAGTGGCCCAGGGTACCCATTAAATAAATTTATGCAATCAAAAATTGAATGCTCCCATACAGTGTTATTTATAAGCACACGTACCATGGGTTATAAATTACAACGAATCAATAGCGGTGTCTCCTATGAACGCCGACAAATTATTCAGCGGTTAACCAGCCAACCTGAACTAAGAACACCAAACCGACGCTTTGTAATCCCTATCTTACTAAATAATACTTATCATGGCCCTAGCGAATTTCGAGAGTATGCGGAAGTTGGTTTTAATGAAGTAGTTAGATTTGATGAGGGAAATTATCTTAAAGGTTTTATGTCATTAATCAAGAGTATCTACGGTTTACCAAAACATCCGAATAGTGAAATAGAGAGACTATACGAAGAGTTCATAGAGCAGCAATCTGTTTTTGAAATACATGAAAATTTCAAGCGATATGGACAAACTATACTAGAAGACCATGTTTTACATCAAAAAATTGACGAATCTACTTTGGATTTCGAGCTTATTGGTTTTTTGTTAGCTATTTATAAACACAGTGGCAGAATAACCGAACGCTTTTATGGCTACACCATATTGCATCTGGCAGCAAAGCATGATCATACCTCTTTGTTCCAGTTTTTATGGGAGAATTTTCCTGAACTTAGATCATGCCCAACGCAACTAGATGATGGTGGTGACAAATCCAAAGACCCTCATTATCATGATGGTCAACAAGCCATACATGTTGCTGCTCGTCATGGTTCAATCAATACACTCTTCTTTATTTTACAACATGATGTAAAATCACTACAGGCGACTGATAGAAATAATAAATCTGCATTTTACTATGCTATGGTCTGTGGACAGGTAGAATGTGCCAAACTATTAATCGATTATTTATTCAAACATTATGATATACACCGGCTATTAACTTTATTACCTTTAAAAAGTACCATTCGAGAAGTAATCGATAGCTATATTAGAGGTCATAGTTACTTTAATAACTTAAGCAGAAAGCTTGCTGAACAACCATCAACACCTCATAACGACCAGCTCAAACACTTCTATGAGCTGTATTCAACTAAGTCACAAGCCCTACGCAACTATCTTAAAAATAGCAAAATAAAACATGAAATCATTCGCTGTAATGCTGCAATTGAGGCAGCACGAAATAACAATGCACTTTTAGTTCGTTTTTTATTGTCTATATTTGCAGTCGATATTGAAGACTACGCGGAAGGTTTAACGGCAACACACTGGGCTGTTATTCGTGATAGCATAGATGCGTTAAAAATAATCTGTGAATATTATCCTGATGAAGTCATAAGGTTGCCCGAAAAAAATATGGCTCTTGATATCCAAGAAAAATACTCATCGTTATTATCAGCCCATACGTTACAAGCTCTTCAGGCACAGATACCAATAAATGTAGAAAGAACAGCAAATAATGAAACCGTTTTACATTTAGCAGTAAGACATAACGCAACACGAACATTGGAATACCTGTTAGATGAATTTGTTGAAAAAAATAAAAAACTACGTGGTAATGAATTAAATTCAAAAAAAGAAACTGCGATGACTATTGCCATATCAAGTTCTAATCTACCCGCTATAACACTATTGGCAAGACATCCCCTTTGCATACAGGGTGCCCTTATCCATGCGGCAAAGGAGAAATGCCCATTACCGATATTTGCAATATTATTTGCCCATGGGAATCGACGTGAAGCCGATGCCTTGGGGTATACCGTATTACATTGGCTTGCGCTTAACGATGATAATTTGGCAGTGCTCAATTATTTTGCTAAAACCTATCCAGATGATTTTCAACATTTACTCAGGATTGTAACAACAAATGGTAATACTCCTTTATTCTGTGCCGTCCATCATCAAGCTTGGAGAATGATAATTAATTTCATGCAACTAAGAATCACCTCTTTTGAATTTAATGTGGATGAATTTGATCAGCGTGGTTGGACGATTATGCACTATGCTGCTGCACTTGATTTTGGTGATCCACTTACATGGATAATGCGCGTGTGGCCTGATGGGCTAGCTGTATGCACAACAGATAATCTTCAGATGACACCACGGGAATTAGCCCAATTTGTAGGGGCAAGATTCTCTATTTTAGCACTAAGTATAACGCTTCGACCCTATCGACTCAAAACATCCAAACGGGCACTTGAAGATACATCAGCAACTGTAAAGCCTCCTGAGAAAAAATCAAAACCAAGTTCACC
>CAYSGV010000146.1:0-7270 GCA_964430685.1 uncultured Gammaproteobacteria bacterium | reverse complement strand
TGCTATGTATCATGCCAAACAGAATGGTGGTAACCGTTATGTAATATATGATCTGCATGCGCATCGTTTAAATCCGTCACGTTTAACCTTAGAAAGTAAATTACGCCACGCGGTTGCAGCCAATGAACTGCGCGTTTTATATCAACCCAAAATCGACTTGCAACAGGGAACCATTATTGGCTTTGAGGCTTTATGTCGCTGGGATGATGCAGAGCTTGGCCCAATAGCACCACATGAATTTATTCCGCTGGCTGAAGAAACTTGGTTGATTGACCCCATATTTGATTTTGTGTTAAAAACAGCCTGTCAAATGATGGTAGCGTTACAAGCCAAAACACAGCAACCACTCAGTATTGCTGTTAATCTATCGGGTCGGCAAATTCAAAATAAAAACTTGCCCAATAAGATTGCAGAAACATTGCAATCGGTTGGCTTAGCCGCAAGTGATCTAGAATTGGAAATTACCGAAAGCATCATTGTGCAACATAGCCAAGCGGTAAACACAACGTTGGAAGAATTGAAACAATTGGGCTTAAAAATCTCTATTGATGACTTTGGCACGGGCTATTCTTCATTGACTTATTTAAAACATTTACCCGTCGATATTTTAAAAATTGATCGTGCTTTTATTAGCACTATGACCAATCAACCAAGGGATCGAGCAATTGTAGCTACCATCATTGAAATGGCGCATCAATTGAATATGCAGGTATTGGCTGAAGGCGTAGAAACAAAAGAGCAAGTACTCTATCTACAAGAATTAAATTGTGATCAAGCACAAGGTTTTTATTTCAGCGCAGCCGTTGCTGAATCACAAATAGAAGAATTACTCATGCGCCAAGATGAAATCGCATTATTTAATACTTTAGAGAAAAAACCATTTGCAACCATTGATGAAGCAAATGAATAAATCTCCTTGCATATCGCCTCCCCCCACATCGGCTAATGAATTACTTACGCGTGCACATGCGCTGGCGGGTAGCAATATTTTAGAATTAGCGGAATCACTCGGCGTCATACTCCCGAAAAAATTACTGCATGGCAAGGGCATAACTGGCCAATTATTGGAACTGTGTCTCGGCGCAACGGCACAATCGAAAGCGCAGCCTGATTTTGTGCATCTGGGTATAGAATTAAAAACTATCCCTGTAAATGCACTAGGTAAACCGCTCGAATCAACTTATTTATGCACCACACCACTTACCTACACCGCGAATATACAGTTTGAAGAATCTATTGTTTATCAAAAAATTCGTCACGTCTTGTGGGTGCCAATCATCACTGATAAAAAAACCTCATTTGCAAATCGACGCATTGGTACTGCGCTACTATGGCAACCCACTCCAGATGATTTTTCAATCCTGCGTACCGATTGGGAAGAGCATATGGAACAAATCATGCTTGGTGATTTGGAGAAAATTACTGCACATCAAGGCGTGTATTTGCAAATACGTCCCAAAGCAGCCAATAGCCGCGCACGTCGCCTTGGCATTAACAGTGATGGTCATTTAAGCACCACCCTACCCCGCGGTTTTTATCTTCGCCCACAATTTACGCAAATGATTCTGCAAAAAAATTATTGGTAGTTTTCAAGAAATGTTTGATTATTATTTTGGTTAATTTTCTATATAGCACTCTATGTATGTGTAGCCATTTTCCTTTATAGATTAAATGGACTAAATAATAGAAACTTCTACTCCCACGTCATTCCCGGGCGTAGGCCGCCTTATGATTTAGATAAGAGTGTTTCACCTGCACGGCCGTAGACCCGGGAATCCAGGGTTAACTTGCTTATGGAGCAATGATTAAACTTATTTTGTATTATTGAACTCACATGTTATTCAGGGTAATTGGATTGCCGGTTAGCAGAACATAGAAGTCGAAAACCGCTACATTTTGCCTTTAGCTGTTTTTGGTGTGGAAATCTATTTAGAAGAACTATTATTTCTCTCAATTTTTTCAACAAATTCTTTAATTTCAGAATAATAACTTTGATTAGGATATTTATCATTTCGATCCTTAATGAATAATTCAAAAACATGGTAATAATATGCAATTGAACCCGATAATAGTTCAGAAACATCTGTCTCAGATATCACATTCCGATTAGCAAAATATGCTATGGTTTCCAAGAAATCAATAAAATTGTGCAAATACATGAAGTCTTTTGCATCGAGGGTATTATATTTTATATTCAATATTTCTAGTTGCATCAGATGAATATGCTTGGGGTTTGAAATTCCTTCCTTATGAGTCTGGCAATAAAATTTATGAATAATTGATCGTGCTTTAACTATTTCTGGTCCACCAAAGCGTTCATCAATCCGCAATAGGAAATCATTTTTTGCAGTACTATTTAAATGATTAAGTTGAAACCATGCCACCCCTGCTAATATAGCAGCAAGAATAACATATATTGCCGTCAAAATAATTATATTTACACAATATATTTCTTGAAGTATATCCTGGGAATTATAATTACCTTTATTTCCAATGGGAATACGAGATAACAGAATTCTTTTTATTGTTTCATCTTCAGATATCACAAAACAAGATATTTCATATCCTATGACAATTACAATAATAAAAATTATAAATATGAGAAAACAATTTGGGATGCCTTTAGAAAAATAGTTTTTTATATTTTCCCACATAACCTTAACCCCTTTTAATTATTAAGCTAAAGTTAATAAATGTTCATAATATAAGTATAGACAATTACCATTGAGAATGCGTAGATCATGTACATAATGCACAACCTTGAACTGGAAACTTAGTGGTCACTTGTTAAGACTCGTAGTTCAGAAATCCATGAATTCAACAATTTTGAAATCTCAAGTATTTTCTATTTTATTTTTTAATAACTGAACGTGATCATGTGTGTAACCAGTTCCCTACGTCATTCGTGGCGTAGGCCACCCAATGATTTAGATAAGAATGTTTCACCTGTGTGTCCGTAGACCAGGGAATCCAGAGTTAGCTTACCTAAGGAGAGTTCATCAAATCTATCACTATAAGAAGAATTTATTCTGGATTCCCGGATCTACGGCTGTAGTGATTCATTTATTCTTTCTCTATTATCTTGCAGCCTTCGTCCGGGAATGACGGAGCGAGGTAGCATGCTTGCGGGGTCAAGGTCCGATCATAATTGACGTAGTTTAATAGTAAATTAAACAATCTAACAACACGTAAGATATATTGCATTTCAAAATAAATTTAACTCCTTCATAATATATCATTGCAACGAATAAGTATCTCTATATATTAATATCATAAAAATAATAACAAGGATTGTTTATGGAAAGATACTATTATGTCTACATATTAGCAAGCAAGCGCAATGGTACATTATATGTGGGTGTTACAGCAGATATTATTAGTCGCGTTTATCAGCATAAAAATAAAATAAATGCGGGATTTAGCGCTAAATATAATGCTACTCGTTTGGTGTATTACGAAGAGTATGCAACCATTATTGATGCAATCCATCGCGAAAAATTAATCAAAAAATGGAATCGCAGTTGGAAAATTAAATTAATAGAGCAAAATAATCCTACATGGGAAGATTTATACTATGATTTACTTACGTGACAATAGTAAGTTGGAATGAGCAGGTTACATTTGCCGCATTATGCGTAGCCTCGTTCCGTTATTCCTAGGCTTTTGCTGCGTTAACCATTCTTTTTGTATCACTATTCCTATATGAATCCATACCTCCACCAACGTCATTCCCGGGCGAAGGCCGCACAATGATTTAGGTAAGAGTGTCTCACCTACACGGCCGAAGACCCGGAAATCCAGGGTTAGCTTACTTACGGAGATTTCATCATCTATCGCTGTAAGAAAAATTTATTCTGGATTCCCGGAACTGCGGCTGTAGTGGTTCATTTATTCTTTCACAATTATCTCGCAGCCTTCGTCCGGGAATGACGTTGGTGGAGGTATGGATTCATACGAACTGACGTAGTAGGTGGGCTTTTGTGCAGGAATGCCAGAGTATAGTGATAAATTTGAGTGCATATTATCTTGTAAACGCAGTTATAATATTAAATTCGCTCACGAGTGGCATTGTGACCTCGCCTGGAAATGAATTACTATTTTGTGAGAATTGAGGAACGAGTGAGCGCCTAGTCGGCATAACGATAGTGATGACTACTCCCGACAAAAGAATTGGTAAAACACTAACCCCAAATAACCTTATGGAGCAAAAATCATTGATAAACATCCATAATCGTTATACTATTTACGTAATCATCTATATTTTATTCAATCGCAATTATTTAGATGTTAACAACAATTAAAAGGACAAATATGAAACAATTCATTTTGTTTATGATATCTATGTGTGTCTTTGCACAACCCATATTTGCAGAAAACATCACGACCACAGAAAAACGTATGGCAGAGTACATTACAAAGCAACAACCTGCACAAATCGCGCTACTCAAAAAACTAGTTAATGTAAACAGTGGCACAGAAAATATTAAAGGTGTGCACCGTGTTGGTGAAATGATGCGACCACAATTCAAACAATTGGGCTTTACCACACAATGGTTTGAGCAACCCAAATCAATGCATCGTGCCGGCACATTGATTGCAGTACATCAAGGTAGTAAAGGCAAACGACTTTTACTCATTGGGCATTTAGATACTGTATTCCCACCTAATAGTGATTTTAAACGCTTTGCAGTGAATGGAAACTTGGCTACTGGACCTGGTGTAGTGGATGATAAAGGCGGTATTGTCGTAATACTGTATGCTTTAAAAGCATTACAAGCAGCTGACGTATTAAAAGACACAACCATCACAGTGGTCTTAACAGGTGATGAAGAAGAATCTGGCAAACCCACTTCCATCTCAAGAAAACCGCTCATCGATATTGCGAGCAAAAGTGATATCGCACTTGATTTTGAACTAGGTACACCTGATACACTCACAATAGCACGTCGTGGTATTTCGAATTGGTTTATCAATACAGAAGGAAATAGCTCACATTCATCAGAAATTTTTCAAGATCAAATTGGCTATGGTGCCGTATTTGAGCTCACACGTATATTGAATAGCATGCGTGATGAACTCTCCAGTGAAAAATATTTATCCTTTAATCCTGGTATAATATTAGGCGGCACAACACTAGCTTTCAAAAAAACGACGACTAGCGGATCTGCTTTTGGCAAACAGAATGTTATTGCTAAAAAAGCATTCGCTTCAGGTGATCTACGCTATATTTCAGTTGACCAAAAATTAGATGCCAAACAAAAAATATTAACTATTGTTGAAAAACATTTACCCGGCACAACCGCTAGCATCACATTTGAAGACGGCATACCCAGCATGCCGCCAACAAAAAGCAATTCTGAATTATTAAAAAAATATAGTGATGTCAGCACTGATCTAGGCTATGAGAAAGTGAGTGCTGCTGATCCCAATTCAAGAGGTGCTGGTGATATTTCTTATGTTGCCGATAAAATGCAAGCAAACTTATCGGGTTTAGGCGCTATTGGTTCTGGCGCCCATTCAACCAATGAAACCTTAGCGCTTGATACTTTAGCCATGCAAACGCAACGCGCTGCATTATTTATTTATCGTCTTACACAATAAAGTTGAGTTAGGAGAAGCTTATGCATCCTTATTTAGAAAGTTTGAAAAAAGTTCACGATATGCATCTCGCTAATTCATTTGCCATGTTAAAGTGGGCAATCGAATCTGGCTTAGCTGGTGCAGCTTTTGCCTATTTCTACAGTCAGTTAAAACATTATGGCACTTTAGGTACAATCTATGCTACCGTTCTCACTGGTGCTGTTGCTGCCGGCATCGGTTTTTTTGCACGTTCATATAGGCAATCATGTATTGAACATAGCTACGTACAACAACATCCAACTGAATTTGATAGTCGTTTTCGCACGCGTTATGTTGATTTACAACCTTTTGAAGTCATCAATGCGCAATTTACTCGCGCTGAAATTGATCAAATTGCGCGGGAAACAATCGCTCACAATTTGTATGATGGTACCCAAAATATAAATATACGCCGCCATTTACCCCCTGCAGTGCATCAACGAGTTGCTGAACTTAGGGCTACTGCTCATCCTGCAATCGCCGCTCCTAGCCAATAATTGAAATATCATTATTGCAATTGCACCTATTGCTTCAACAAGAAAAACTATATAATCATAACCTTTGCAATAGTTAACAAGCTTATTCATATACTAATACAAGGAAGAACAAATGATTAATACAAAAAACCTTATCTTTATTATCCCATCATTCTTTTTTGTTTCTGGTTGTGTCAGTCACATGAGTCAAGAACAATGTCAAAATACCAATTGGCATCTTTTTGGCCAAACTGAAGGCTTAAATGGTCAACCCATGCAAAATCTACAACAAAAAATAGAAGATTGCGCGAAATTTGGAATTACCGTAGACCAAACTGCATACAGCCAAGGCTGGACAATAGGCAACAAGCAATATTGTAGCTATGAGAATGGTTATCGGTGGGGCTTAGCAGGTCAGGAAATCCCTGCGGTTTGCCAAGGTTTAGCATTGCAAAAATTAATGCCAGGATGGCGAAAAGGATCAGCTGAATTTTGTGCACAACCAAATAATGGTTTCACCTTAGGTAAATCGGGTGGCACTTATCCCAGCGCTTGTAATGGCCCTGGATATCAACCTTTCCAGTCTGAATATGAGCGTGGCAATTTGGTTTATCAACGCATAAACCAACTTAATAGTGAAATAGCAGCAGTGAATTCAAATTTAAGTAATAAACGCCGCGAACTTCGCCAACTAAACGACGATATAGAATATAAGCAAAATCAACTTAAACGCGATTTATCCGACCCAGAACGCAAAACAAAATTACTAGAGCTGAATTTATTAGAAACCAAAAAGCGTGAACTCTTGAATGAAATTAATCGGTTAGATGCAAAACAGGGGCGGCTAACTCAAAATGTATTTCAAGCACAAACAATACCGCAGTATTGAGAAAACGCCAGCGCATTGAACTTAGAACTGATATGACACTATAACTTATGTGTCAGCACAACTGTCTGTTTTTTGGTTCTTTCAAGATCAGCGCGCATTTTCCCAATTCGTGTTTGAAAAGGAAGATGGCCGGTAATTAATTTGAATGCTATGGGCGCAATACCAAACGTTAATATACCCACTGTAACATTTTTAAACCAATTAAATGCGACATCGCTTGTGCTGCCCTTACCCAATTGTCGATTGTATTTTTCGTTGAATTCACTAAATGTTGTATTAACATATT
>CAYSGV010000145.1:0-7274 GCA_964430685.1 uncultured Gammaproteobacteria bacterium | reverse complement strand
TGATTTTGTGTAAAGTCCGCTTGATTAACTTCAATTTGATTTCCTTCTTGTAAGGATAAACTTAAACCAAGCTCATAGCGTGGTAGCGGTTGCTTAGCAATAAGTGCACGCACCATTAATATGTTGCTTTGAGCAATGCGTGTGCCATTAAAATAATAACCATTGCTCTTGGCATCATATTTCACTTGATTTAGATTCATATAAAAGGCGTGTGCAACTTCACTTTTCGCTACAACTGGCCTATGAATTAAATCAGTACCTAAATCAATATGATAAAAATAGGTTTGACGTAATGTTTTTTTCTGTTCCGTTAAATCTGTAAATTCATAAAGATAGATAATTTGACCATTATGTTGTTGTGGAATATGAATGCCTGTCTCTTCTGCCGCTTCACGTATCGCTGTTGCTCCTGGATTGGCATCATATTTTTCTGCCAATCCACCCGGAAATTGATAATAATCTGATAGTGTAGGTTTACCTGCAGTGCCATGTTGAATCACTAATACATGTGGTTCACCATTGATGCTACCAGTAATTATTGCGACTGCTGCAACAACACGTTTTTCAATATAAACAAGATCTTTGTTAAAATTTACCGGTTCTGCTAATCCAGCCTGTTCTAAAAATTGTTTTGCTTGTGTAAGTTTAGCTGCGATATCTTTCCATTGCGATTTTATTACCATTTCTTGTAAATCTAAGCCAACCGCAGCAGTTTTGGGGCCAATATGTAATCGGGCTGCAATCGTGGCTTGAATGTAAGTGCTTTGGTCGTGTATATAACCTTCAATGCCGCGTGCTAATTTGATGGCAATCCATTTATAAACACTTCGGCCATGAAAATCACAATGCTGGGCATTAGCGCCCTTTTCTAATAATAATTTCATTACTTGCGTATGACCATTACCTGCCGCAAAAAACAGAGCAGTTTGTCCTTCTTGATCGTCAATCTCACCACCACTTAACGATACAGTTTGATTGACATCTGCGCCTGTTGCTAAAAGAGTACGCGTAAAGTCAACATCACCTCGTTCAGCTGCTACCATTAATACTGATTTTCCTGAAGAAAGGTCGGTAGCATTAATGTTAGCGCCTAATTTCTTTAATCTGGGTAATTGATCTTTAAAACCACTTTGATACATCCATAAAATAACAGGCAAATCTGGGGTTATTTCAGCACCATGATCAATCAGCAACCAAAACAGACTTGGATCGGCACTTGCACCCAATGATTGTTGCAAAGGTTCAAGATCGTAAACAGATTTTTTATTGACTGCCGGATAGTGTTTAATCTCTGGAAGTATCGGATCAGTAATACCACTGAGCATAAAAATTACTAAATCACGATTTGCTTGTTCCAGAGCGATATGAAAGGGTTTTTGATTTGATCGATTCCGAATGCCCATATCTGCACCACTCATTAATAATAGCTTTGCTGCTTTAGTATGCCCCCCTCCTACGGCTAAAAGCAAAGCTGTATTATGCTTTTCATCTGTCATATCAATGGGCCAACCATCATGAATCATTTGCTTTAAAACGTCTACATCGCCAACGCGCGCGGCATAGAACCATCGTGTCGCATTATTAAAAAACTCGCCATTTTGACGTTCAATTTTGATAAATGGTTTATCTAATGCCAATTCTTGTGGTAACTTCGCCTCTGGAAAAACAAAAGATCGAAATAAACAACTATATAGATGACCGAGCACCTTTGCATCACGTGAATGTTTAAAAGCCAATTCTTGTATAGTGCCACCCAGACAACGAAGCTCAATAATAAATAAGGCAAACAATGCATCCCATATTGCTTGTAAATTACGGTCAGCTGAAAATACTTCTTCTTTTTCAGCTACCGTGCGAATTATTGTTTCACCATTGGCTCGAACATAAGTGTATGTCTTGGTGCGTTTATCGCTGTCGAAAAATACGGTACGTTTCGTATTACCATATAAAACCATTCCTTCACGATCAGAGATAAATTCATTGCTCACCCAAAAACCGCGAAAATGCGATTGTTGCTCAGGTGTTAGTTTTCCAATTGCAGCAATAATTGTTTCTACATTGTAATCTAAAAAGGCAGGTACACTATGTTTTTCACCAAGTCCTAATACAAAAAATGAAAATTCGGTTAGCGCATTTACACCGGTATTATTCACCTGCACACTTGTTTCAATGCGTTGTCGCATTGCAGTGGGGATTAATTTTTTAAAAGTGACGCGCGCTGCTGCATGTTTGCCAGTCATTAACGGTACGAGTTGATCGAACCAAGTCTCGCGCATTTCCCATTCTTTGGCTAAAAATAAACTATTTTGAGGATATTTTGCACGCTCGGCAACTGGTAATAAAGTTCGATCACGTAATTCACGATATAAATTTCGCATATTTTCTTTTGAGCTAGTACTTATATCAAAAAATTGCTCGCGCATGCGGCCATAGGCAGTGCTAAATTTTCGGTCAAACCAACGATTTTGAATGGCTTGTGCTGCTTTTTTTTGTTTTATTTCATAGGATTGGTGCATGTTGAACCTCTTTTAATTCTATGGATGGACACAATGAACCTCCAGGGTTTGAGCAATAAAATAACATAAAATCAGTCTGTTTTGAATCATTGATTCATACTAAGAGCTGCACCACCAAAATATTGCTGTTGGATCTTGCGCCCCGAGCTGAACTTTTACCCCCTCTGCTAGTCCATCTATATAGAAGCTATTTAGGAAACATTGCCGATAAATGAGGGGGCCGCAATATGCCATTAGATGACAAACGTTTAGAAAAAGAGAATGCTGAGCAGATTTACATTAGTGGGGTCACTTTAACTGTAGACGATATGAATGAAATGCGAGAACGGATGAACGGCCCAGTAGTGAAACGCTTAAGATTAATTAAGGTCGGTCTACCAGCAAAAAGTGAAGCAACATTGGGTGCAGGTATCGCGCAAGCACCACAATTAGAGCATATTGAAATAAGCGGTAGAAATTTAAGTGACACCGGTGCTAGAGAAATAGCCAGTGGTTTAGCGCGAAATGCATCCGTTGCTACATTAGATTTGCAAAATAATAATATTTCAGATGCTGGTGGCGAAGTCTTAATGGCAGCGCTTGGCAATCATGATATGACCAAGATGGCAACAATCAATTTAGCAAATAATAATATTGGCAATAAAACAGCAACTGCTCTTGGCAACGTTTTAGCCAAAAATAAAGCGCCAAAATGGTTTCCCAAAGCTAATTTATTTAAGCCGATGGCTAAATTATTCGGTTGGAATGATACCGATATTAAAATACGAAATTTAAATTTATCGGGAAATTCTTCAATCGATGATAAAGGTGGGGTGTCATTAATTTCCGGACTTGCTCAGCAAGCAGAAGCGCTTGCAACCTTAGACCTAACGAATACAAATATCGGTCAGAAAACCGTCAATAGTTTACTCACATCAATTAAAGAAGGTTTAACGTCACCACCTAAAGGACTGGGTGGCTTAGAAGAATTAAATTTAGGCAACTCGCTGCGCGGTGGCAGCAAACCATTCTTGGAAGAAAAAGATATTGAATTGCTTGTTACAATCTTAAAGGATCCCAACTGCAGGTTAAGAAAAATAGACTTAACAGGTTGGGCATTGCCACCTAATGGATATGTAGCAATTGCAAGCGTGCTACGCACGAACAAATCACTTGTAGAGCTTAAATTACCTGGACCAATCGGTAAAAGTATACAAGAACAATTTTCTGATTCATTACAAACCAATACTACTTTAAAGAAGCTCGAGCCTTTTAGTAATAATGTAGTCGTTTCTCATCTTAAATATAATAAGCAGTTGGCAACACAACAAGAAGAATATAATAAAGCTTTGGTAGCGTTGAATAGTGCGTTAATGAATAAATCGATAAATAAGGACGATATTATGCTCAAAGCTGTTGCCTTTAAAGCAGCGCTTAGCACGATGATGAATTTCGTAAATACACATAAATCAATTGTAGGCGAATCAAATCCAAACGATAAAGTTAAAAAATTAAAGACTCAATTGCAATCTGATTTGGATGTGTTAAAAAGGAATTTTACCAGCAGCGGTATAACCAACGAATTATATGATCCTTTAGTACAAGGATTACAAGACATCATCACACCACCACCTGTACAGGCAAAAGTTGCTGCAATTGCGCCAGCTTCCCCCATGCTCACCAGAGCATCAAGCCAACCCGTAACAGGGCAAACAGCTGCTATACAACCACGCGCGGATGTAGTCGCACCTGTAACGCCAACGGTATCGAATGCACCACCAGTGCAACGCGTCGCTACAGGAGCCTATGTTGTTACAGCTGCAAATACTGCCCAAAACCCGAGCACTACGCCATCTGCAAAAAAGAGGACAGAATTATCAGGAGAAGATCTAAAAAAAGCGATAGACAATCATGCCAAGGCATTTATTATGAGTGAGTTGCGTCGTCATGTTACGCCACCGGATTTGCCTGAAAACTATAATGATTTATCAAAAGCTGAGAAACAAAACATTGGTCTTGAACAATATGCGGCTTTTTACGGTGCAATGATTAAGTTATATCCTGGGCCATACCATACAAACCATCAAGCCGTATTAAGTGATAGCAATTTTCAAATAAATAATCGTGCGGGTTTGCAAAAAAAATTAGCTGCTTTAGAAATCTTATTAACAACGGCAAAGTTTCCTGAAGATAAAGTAGCGGCAGAAAAACTTGAAAAACAATTAGAAATATTGTGGCCGGCCAAAGTTCCTTTTAATGCTGCAAATTACAAATTACTACGTGAAAAAATGAGTGTGGCACTGAATGATTATAATACTGAACTGCAGCAAAGATTAACAGCGAAACAAGAAGCTGAAAAAAGTGTCTTTAGCGGTTTTACCCGTTGGTTTAAGTAAATAGGTTAGAGCGTCTAACAACATCTATTCATATCTACGTATACTAACGGCATTACCACGGAAATATTGCCGCTGGTTGTCGCAATCGACAATGAGTGCACCAGAATCATCTATCCCTTGTGCGATACCAATCAATGTTTCAGTTGGTGTAGTGATTTTTACTTTAACACCAAATAAACTATCAGCAGCACGCCATTCATCTAAAAACGGCGCTAAACCAAATTGTTCATAATCACTTAAAACGTTCACCAACACTTCTAATAATTTAGCAGTTATTTTATTGCGCGACAAAGGAATTGCGGGCACACAAAGTGATTCTAAACTCAGCCAAGGTTGATCAATTAAATAATCTTTGGATTGCCCGCGCATACGCTGCACATTTAAACCAATACCAATCACAGCATGACAAGGACCAGCAGCATCACCAACAACTTCAACCAAAATGCCGGCTAACTTTTGTTCTTCAAAACAAATATCATTGGGCCATTTTACTTGCACCGTTATACCAAAGAATTTTAATGTCCGTAATACCGCAACACTAATCGCCAGGGGTAAACCAATTAAACTCGCTAATGGATTATTAAAGCACCAATGCATTGAACAATAAATATTACAACCAAATGGTGAAAACCAAGGTCGACCACGACGACCATGACCATAAGTTTGACACTCAGCAATGCAAACTTGTGGCGCAATGGAACCTTTACGAACTTCTTCTAATAAATAACGGTTGGTTGAATCAATAACAAAAAATAACTCCAGGTTTGCAAGTAATTTCGCAATATCTGCAGGCAGGTAACTAAGAATAGCTTTTTGTGTTAATAATTCCATGCCGCCAGGTATTTTATAGCCTTTACCATGCAATGCAACAATATCAATGCCTAAATTTTTCAATGTATGAATAATTTTCCATACCGTTGTCCGGCTAGTATTCAAAAGTAAATTTAATTCTTCACCTGAATAAAAATTTCCATCAGCAAGTTGCTCAACAATCATTTGACATTGTTTGGTTTGGACGGGTGTTATCATGATTTAAGCTCTTTACCAATTCCTAAGGCAAGTTTACGCAATGAAGATATTTGGTCACGCACATGTGCCGCTTGTTCGAACTCCAAACTTTTTGCATGTACATACATTTTTTTTTCTAATTTTTTAATGTGTTTGGCTAATTCTTGCGGCGACATCATTAAATAATTTGCTTGCGCCAATTCAACTTTAGCGACGCTTTTAATTTCTTTAGCGTTGGTTGGATAAGCCCCTTCCATAATATCACGTATCGCTTTTTCAATACCTTTAGGGGTAATACCATGCTCTTTATTGTATTCAATCTGTCTATTGCGGCGACGTTCCGTTTCAGTTAACGCGCGGTGCATTGAACCGGTAACCACATCGGCATATAAAATAGCCCGACCATGTAGATGACGTGCAGCACGACCGATGGTTTGAATCAATGAGCGTTCAGAGCGTAAAAATCCTTATTTATCTGCATCTAATATGGCAACGAGTGAAACTTCTGGTAAATCTAAGCCTTCGCGCAATAAATTAATTCCGACTAACACATCGAATGCACCCAAACGAAGATCACGAAGAATTTCCACTCGCTCAACTGTATCAATATCTGAATGCAAGTAACGCACTTTTATACCGTGCTCTGCATAATATTCAGTTAAGTCTTCAGCCATGCGTTTGGTTAGAGTGGTTACTAAAACGCGCTCATTGTTTTGTGCTCGTTTGCGAATTTCCGATAACAAGTCATCTACTTGATTGGCTACGGGGCGCACTTCTACTTCTGGATCAATCAAGCCTGTCGGTCGCACTAATTGTTCAGCAACTTGACCTGATTTTTCATATTCATATGGGCCCGGTGTTGCCGACACATAAATGGTTTGTGGACTTAATCGTTCAAATTCTTCAAAACGCAACGGGCGATTATCTAATGCGGAAGGTAAACGAAAACCATAATTAACCAAATTTTCTTTGCGTGCGCGATCACCTAAATACATACCGCCTAATTGTGGCACCGTAACATGTGATTCATCAATAATAAGTAAACCATTTCCTGGCAAATAATCAAATAAGGTCGGTGGTGGTTCACCTGCTTGTCGACCGGATAAATAACGTGAATAATTTTCGATACCCGAGCAATAACCTAATTCTTGTAACATTTCTATATCAAATTGAGTGCGTTGTTCTAATCGTTGCACTTCGAGTAATTTATTTGCTTGCCGATATTCTGCTAAACGTTCTCTTAACTCATCTTTAATTAAATCGATGGCTTCCAAAACGCGGTTACGTGGCGTGACATAATGTGTTTTTGGATAGATCGTCACTCGTGGCATTTGTTGATATAGCTCGCCTGTTAATGGATCGAAATAAGCAATAC
>CAYSGV010000144.1:0-7277 GCA_964430685.1 uncultured Gammaproteobacteria bacterium | reverse complement strand
TAGCAATAAACACATTTTTTTACGACGCTTATCAAAAATGGCTTGCAATAAGGGCGTAATTTGTCCATATCTTTTATTACGCATAACAATATTTGCGCTCACACCATGCAGTAGCATCAATTCAATCACATCAGACGCAGCTTCATGATATAACTTCACATAAACTTGCTCAGCTCCTTGCTTGGGAAATTGACAGCCTTGTTTAATCAAAAACCTTGCTTTATCCACATCGCCTTCTATACATGTATGCAATAAAACGTTCATTGAGCCCAAACTCGTTAAAGTAAAGGGTTGGTTCACATCCTTCACTAGCTTACAGACTGCTGTCATTGCCGTATAGTCTTCAGAATTATATGCTAGCGCTAATAGTGTATACGTTGATTTTGTTAAACCCGATGCAGCAGTAATATTGACGGGACTTTGATAAACTTTATCCGAAAAAATACCCTTTTGTTGAATATATATAGCGATCTGTGATCGGTTGAATTTTAATGAAAAAATAAAAGCTAATTGGCGCACATAGATTTGTAGATCGGTCATTTTCTCATTGGGTATTTGCTCATGCTCGAAATAAAGATGCACTAAACTTAGATTGCCTCTGCATGCAGCAGTAATGAGTGGTTGCGCGCAATGGCTTGGCGAGTCACTAAAAACAATTAATTTTGCTCCATTACGTAATAAAAAACGGCAAATATTATCTTGGTCTCTCATTGTCGCGACATTTAAAGCCGTATACTCGATAAACTTGCCTTTGGTTATCACATAGTTCACGTTAACTTTATAAACCAAAACCAAATCAATGATGATGTGTAAATGTCCTGCATAGGCTGCAGCACAAAGGGGTGTCACGCCTAAAGCATAACTTTTATCGTTGGCTTCTTGTTCAAGTGAAATATTTTGATTTGCTAATGCTTTGAGTATATCCCGCTTGCCAGCATAAGCAGCCCAAGTAGCAAATGCTGGATAATCACTTATTTTTAAGCCACATGCAGTAAATATTTCACATATTTCTTCCCAATTAAAGTATTCTATTAAACATCCTAGATAACTTTGTGTCTTTTCCTCAATAATCGCTATTTCATTTAAATCTAGTTTAAAATAATTGATCACTCTAATGACTAAAATTTTATTTTTTTCTTTAAAAGCAAACCAGGCTGGATAGACAATACTATTTATTAACTCATTCTTCAATGTTAATTGGTCATTACGCGCAGAATTGCTAAATAAATAATCCACCATGGGCAATATACCTGCCGCTAAATTACGGGATAGCAATGTAGTTTCTTGAGTGAGATGTGGTGGCCGTGAATTGATATATTTTGCATGGGCATCGCCCCCTCTTTGCACAAAATAATCAGTTAATGGAACAGGATCTTCGGAAATACCCGCCATCAGAGTGGGTGTTATTCCTTGTATAAAGACTGTTTGTTTGGTTCTGATATCGATTACTTCAATATTACTACGTTGTTGAATATCAGCGCCACAATTGACAAAGAGTTTAACCACGCTAATTCTTGCTTCACTGATTGCTAAGAGCAACGGTGTATGGCCATGATATTGTCTAAAGATATTTGAAAATTGACCACTATAAACAGTATTCAGCAATTCAGAGAATGTATCTATGCCAGTAGGATCAGCTGATTTTACTAACTGTGCGTTTTTTTGCTCTTGCTGTAAGAATTGTTCAATTTGTGCATCCGAGCCAAACATAATTAAAAAGAATAATTTTTCAATTTTAACAGAACGCACACTTTTTTGATAATCCGCAGAAAAACGTAAAATAATTGCCAGCTCAGTTTTACAATTTGGAAATTTCCTTTGCTTAGCCTTAATAAATTGTTTTAATTTTGCTTCATCTTCTGATTCTAATATTCGGATCAGTTCGTCTAAAAATTCTGCATTATAGAATTCATTATTTCTGATAAATTGTTTTTGTCTAGTGCTTTGTTCAGCTTTATTCATAACGAATGATTACTCTATTAATCATATAATTAACAGCATCTTAGTTTATTTTCACTTTTTGTGTCAATACAAGTATATTGTTTGTCTTGGGATAGAGCAGTAAATAACTGCGCCGAGATTTAATGCTTAAATTAAACACATTATTAACACTAACACCATCATTTTGCAACTGTGCAAGCGTTTGCGATTTAAATTCATCTACTGAAAACTCATGACCCACGCGATTGCGCACTTCTTTACAACGATACATGAATATTAAAAAGGAATCACTAAATGATGGTTGTATACCTAAGCTATTAAGATATTGCACAAGGTCATGCACATCCTTTTGTGGTTTATAAGCATGAAAATAATTACCCATAACAGTTAAAGCTGTTTTGCATGCGAAAACTGTTTCTATATCTAAGTGAAACATTCTCAATGTTTTTATGTTGGCAGATAATTGATAGATTAATTCTAAACACGGTTTAATCATCTCTAACAATGAGATTTCATTCAACTCAATTTTAATTAACTCTTGTTTATAAAATGGATGTGTTTTAAGATGATTTTCCAACCTATTTCTATTGGTTAGTTCATTTTTAGCATCTTGCAATAATTGTATAAAATATATTTTACAATCTTTTATAAATTGCAACACTTGTCGCATATCTTGATGTGGATAATTATAGCGTAATAGATGACGCAACTTTACTGCTATGGGCAAGCATAATATTGCATCATTGGGCTGTTGGTGTGCCTGTTGCGCTAAACATTCGAATAATCGCAACGTGTGATAATATAGACGGAAACCATAGGTTATTTTTAATGGCTGCTCACAATTTTTGGGCTCAGCTTGTATATCTGCTTCAATATCATCTAACAACTGTAGAATATTATCCCAGTGCATGCGCACGAACTTTGCTAATGTATCTTGACTATCTAAGACTATAACTTCAGCACTTGCTGACGCAGCAGGTTCAGCATCAACATTTTGGTGAATCGAAAACTGATTGAGTGCTTCTACTGTAGATGTTTGACCATATTTTTCAATAATCTGCCCTTCATTCTTTGCATCTAGGGCCCCCGCAGCAATTAAAGCATCTTGCCATGTTTTGTCTGTTTGAAATTGTCTCGTTAATTGTAAAGGTGACAAGCCAACATAGGGACCAGCAACACTAGCGATATTTACATCATATTCTTTGCGCAACATTAGGTCAAAAAAAGTACGAACGCCTGCTATAATTGCCGCACATAAAGGATCAGTGCCTTGTCGAATTAATTGTATTAATTCTGGCTGATTAAAACCTTGATGCTGTAATAGAACAAAAAGTAATTCTGGATTACTCTGAGTAAATAAAAATGCCAGCATCCATGCATCAATTCCTTGGTATTCTCCAGAAGGTATCATGAATTGAGCATCAGCACCATGTTGCAACAAAAGTGCCATTTTTCTACTATTATGCTGCAACATCGAATGCAATAATGGAGATATATTGCCCCATCTCGTTTGGATTAATCTATTTGGGGACACGCCCTGTCGAATCATTAAGTCAATGATTTTAACTGACGCGATTTGAAATAATCTTTCAAAAATTGGTTCAAAATCTTGTTGTGGAAAGCAGCAACCTCTTGCTAGCACGTACTCGGCAATATCAGGCTTGTTGTCTATGCAAGCGTGCAATAGGACATTCATTTGCCCATATTTATTAGCAGTAAAAGGTTGATTAATATCTAAATCCAATTGACACACCGCAGTCAACACAGGCACGCGATTATATAAATAAGCTTGGCCTAATAATGTTAATTGAGTGCTGGTCGAATACCCCGGAACACTTGATAGCAGTGGATTTTGATAAACACGTCGTGGATATATACCCTTTTGTTTAATTAATGCTGCTATGGTTTGATGGTTTAAATCAAGTGCAATACAATAAGCCAAATGACGAACATAAACTTCGCTATCTGTTATCTTTTCTTCTGTTGTATTTCCCGCTGCGAGATAAAGTTGCACCATTTTTTCGCTTCCGACTGTAACAGCAAGCGGTAAGGGTTGTACACATTTTTCTGGTTCTCTACTAAATACAATTAACGCGGCACCATTTCGCAACAAAAATTGACTAATTTGCTCATGTCCACATGAGGTACTAACCGATAAAGCAGTAAAATCTTTTAACTTTCCTTTTGTGAGCACCTGATTCATATTCACTTTATGCGTTAAAACTAAATCAATGACAATATTAAAATGTCCTGCAAATGCTGCAGCACAAAGAGGTGTGACGCCTAATGCTTGAGTGTTGTCATCCCCTTCTTGTTCAAGCGAAAAGCCAAGTTTTACACACTCTTTTAAAAACTCACGTTTGCCGAAATAAGCAGCCCAGGTTGGCAAAGATCGATAATCTCTCAGATTTAAATGACAAGCAGCAAATATAGCAACAATATCTGGCCAATCAAAAAACTCAACTAATGCGCCTAGATAGCTTTGTGTTTGCTCAGTGATTAATGCAACATCATTCAAATCTAGTTGAAAATACTTAATAACCTTAATCACCAAATTTTTATTACCCGTTGCAAACGCAATATAAGCAGTAAACTGATAGTGATTTGATCCAAGCTGTGTACTTAATTTTACATTTTTAATCTTTTGAAAAGTTTGATTAAACAAATAATCAACTATTTCTTCGTTTTCCACATTTAGGTTTTGTGATAATACTGTTGCTTCCTGACCATTAGGTGGTAAGCTCATGTTACACTTTGAGTTAACATCACCATTCTGTCTGACAAAAAAATCCAATAACGAAATACCATCTGTCAAGATACCAGCTAAAATTGTGACAGAAACATTTAATATATTTATTGATGCTTGTGTATTTATATCTGTTTTTTCTATATTACTTAATTGCTGTATATTAGCACCAAATGAAACAAGCGCACGAACGATTTCTAGTTTTAATTCACTTGTTGCTAACATTAAAGGTGTATAACCACGATATTCTGTGAATATATCCTTGAATTGAGGATTATATACAGCGTTAATTAATTCCAAAAATGTGTCAGCCATAGTTGGGTCTAGTGATTTTGCTGCTTGCGACGCTTTTTGTTCTTTTAATAAAAATTGTTTTACTTGGGTATCAGTACCCAAAATAATCATGAAAAATAATTTTTCTACTTTAATAGATCTAATGCCAAGTTGATAATTTTTAGCGAAATTAGCTAAAAAACTTAACTCCTGCTTAAAGTCTGGAAACTGAGCTTGTTTGGCTCTTATAAAACTATTTAATTTTTTTTCATCTGCTGTTTCAAGTACAAGAACGAGTTCATCAAAAAATTCTTCTTTAAAGAATTCTTCTGGCTTAAGTCGGGTTTTCTTTTGGTTTTTTCTGCGTTCGATTCTGGCTTTCATAGTATAAAGCTGTAGTTGTATATATTAATCACTATGACGAAATGATTCGCTTAAATTTTCTTTGTATGTTCTAGCAATAGAAATTTATTCCATGACGCCACGCACAATCGCGGCTAATTGTTGCGCATAATCACTGACTGTACTGGCATCTGTGCCTTCGACCATAATGCGAATGAGTGGCTCAGTACCTGACGGTCGCAATAATACACGACCTTTACCATGCAATTGACTTTGAATTTCCAAAACAGCAGATTGGATATCGGGATGCTCCAGTACATTTTGCGATTTTGTTAACGCCACATTAACGAGTGCTTGTGGGAATTTAATCATTCCCTGTTTGAGTTCATGTAAACTCTTATTTTGATTAATCATTGCATAAAGAACTTGTAGGGCGGCAACAATTCCGTCGCCGGTTGTGGTCACACCTAAACAAATAATATGCCCAGATGATTCTCCACCATATACCCAAGAAGATTTACGTAATTCTTCAATAATATAACGGTCACCTACTTTCGTGCGTTTGAATGCTACACCCAATTCTTGCAAACCAATTTCTAGGCCCATATTACTCATGTGCGTGCCAACCACACCGTTCCCGTTCAATTGGTTGCGCAATAAAGCATTTTTAGCAATGATAAACAGCAGTTCATCGCCATCTAAGACATGGCCCTGGTGATCAATCATTAAAACGCGATCACCATCACCATCAAATGCAATACCAATATCCGCTTGCTCAGCGAGTACTGTTTTTTTCAATAATTCGGGTTGTGTGGAACCACAGCCTTCATTGATATTTAATCCATCTGGTTTAACACCCAGTAAAATAACTTGCGCGCCTAGTTCACGAAATACACTAGGGGCAATTCTATAGGTAGCACCATTGGCACAATCAATTACTATTTTTAATCCCGATAAATTACAAAATGATGGTACGGTACTTTTGCAATATTCGATATAACGTCCAGCGGCATCACTCACGCGCGAAGCTTTTCCCAAATAGGCTGAATCAACTGTGGTGATCGATTCTTGCATTTGCCGTTCAATGGCAAGCTCAACATCATCGGGTATTTTAAAACCATCCATTGAGAAAAATTTAATACCATTATCGTTATAAGGATTATGCGAGGCGCTAATAACTATGCCCACCTGCGCACGAAAGGTACGCGTTAAATAGGCAATACCAGGCGTCGGCATTGGCCCAAGTAAATGGATATCAACCCCGGCAGCCGACAAACCTGCTTCCAATGCTGATTCAAACATATAGCCCGAAATACGGGTATCTTTGCCGATTAAAACTTTGCTGCTGCCTTCACGCGCCAGTACTTTACCCACGGCCCAACCTAATTTCATCATAAAATCAGGGGTGACGGGGTATTGCCCTACCTTTCCTCGTATTCCATCGGTTCCAAAATACTGACGTTGCATATGTATTACCTATATTAACTAGCCAGAGCCATACTCGTTATCTTAACGGCATGCACTGTTTCTTTTACATCATGCGCGCGGATGATGTTTGCCCCTTGCGCAACAGCTAATGTTGCGAGAGCTAAGCTTGCTGATAATCGTTCATTAACTGGAAGATTTAACACGCGCCCAATGGTAGATTTACGTGACCAACCAACCAGAATCGGACAACCCAATGGGCGCAGTTTAGCTAATTCACGTAGTAAGGTAAAATTTTGTTGGTCGGTTTTGCCAAAACCGAAGCCAGGATCAATCAATATCCGCTCACGAGCAATGCCTGCTTGGCTACACTTTTTAATGCGATCATCCAAAAATTGCATCACTTCTGCTACGACATCTTGATAGATAGGCTTATCTTGCATTGTTTGCGGCTCATTTTGCATATGCATCAAGCAAACCGGGATATTCAGCTTTGCAGCTTGTTCCATGGCCCCAGGCATTGTTAAGGCCCGGATATCATTGATAAATC
>CAYSGV010000143.1:0-7286 GCA_964430685.1 uncultured Gammaproteobacteria bacterium | reverse complement strand
GACGCTTTTGACTCTTCATGCTAAAATCCCTTTAACAATCATTTCTTGATAAAACAAACCTAATCAATGCAAAACGCAGCAAAAAAACTGGGCACTCTCTATATAGTCGCCACACCAATTGGCAACCTGAAGGACATCACCTTGCGCGCGCTTGATATCCTGGCGTCGGTCGACCTCATCGCTGTTGAGGATACGCGCCATAGCAAAAAGCTCCTACAACATTACCAAATTAGCACACCTTTGCTGTCTTTACATCAAACCAATGAAAAAGCACGCATAGACCAAATAATTCAACGTCTTCAAAGTGGTCAACGCATAGCTCTCATTAGTGATGCCGGGACGCCGCTCATCAGCGACCCAGGCTATACCCTTATTTGCGCAGCCCATGCTGCGGGAATAGATGTTTCCCCCATTCCCGGACCCTGCGCTTTAGTTGCTGCGCTAAGTGTAGCAGGACTTCCGACAGATCGCTTTGCCTTTGAAGGATTTTTACCTGCCAAATCAAGTGCACGTCAACAAAAACTACAGGAATTGAGCAATGATGCGCGTACACTGGTTTTCTATGAAGCACCTCATCGCATTTTGCAAACACTCACCGATATGATTGCGGTTTTTGGTCCGCTGCGGCAAATCAGCATCAATCGCGAATTAACTAAGATGTTTGAATCCATACAAACGGATGCCATAGAGTCAGTCTATCAATTTCTGCAGTCACACCCTGAGCAACAACAAGGTGAATTTGTAGTACTGGTTAAAGGCATAGATACCCCTAAAACCGAAGATAGCGCCGTGTTGCCCATTCTTAAAGTTTTACTGCAAGAATTACCCTTGAAACAAGCTGTACAACTCACTGCAAAAATAACTGGTGACAATAAAAACCATGTCTATCAACTGGCATTGGCCGAAAAACAAGCTCACTCGCCAACCAGCGACCGATAGGCTTTTAATGCACGTTCACGGGCAAATTGATGATCAACAATAGGTCGTGGATAGGTTTTACCAAGCACCACGTTGGCTTTCGCTAAGATTGCTGCAGGTGCCATCCAAGGCTGATGAATATGTGGTACCGATAGAGCGCTTAGCTCAGGTACATAGCAACGAATATAGTCACCATTAGGGTCAAATTTTTGGCTCTGTAATATAGGATTAAAAATACGAAAATACGGTGCTGCATCAACGCCACAACCCGCAACCCATTGCCAATTCATCGAATTATTTGCTAAATCGGCATCGACCAATGTATCCCAAAACCATGCTGCACCAGCACGCCAATTTTGTAAGAGATGTTTCGTTAAAAAAGAGGCAACAACCATTCGTACTCGATTGTGCATGCTACCCGTTTGCCAAAGCTCACGCATTCCTGCATCTACCAGCGGGTAACCCGTTTGTCCTTTTTGCCAAGCCTGTAAACTTTGCGGATCATGGTGCCAAGGAAATTTATGAAAAATATGGCGAAAGGGTTGATCAGGTAATTGCGGAAAATGATAAAGCAAATGATAGGCAAATTCGCGCCAACCCAGTTCAGCCAAAAATTTATCTGCAGCGGTAGCACTGATATGCTTCGCAGCAACAGCTTTTTCTACATTTTGCCATATCTGCCAAGGGGAGATTTCACCAAAACGCAGATGCGCCGATAAATGTGAAGTACCATTCACTGCTGGAAGATCACGCCCACTTGCATAATCAGTAAGTTTGTCGCGCAAAAATACATTAAGTTTTGCTTGTGCGCCATTCTCACCAGGCTGCCACAAATTCGTAAAACCTTGTGCCCAATTAGGGTGGCTCGGCAATAACCGCCAGTCATTTAAACAATCGCTACTCAATTTAATTTTATGGTTGGTTAATTGTTTTGGAGCAGCTAGCTGTTGCCAATTGGGTAACACTTGGCGACAACGACGCCAAAATGCAGTGAACACTTTAAAATAAACACCACTCTGTGATTGCACGGTCCATGGTTCACATAATAAGCTGCTATTAAATGTCTGTACCGTATATCCCAAGGCTGCAAACTGTTCATTAATAGCTTGATCGCGCGCGCGGCTATGTGGCTCATAACAGCGATTATAAAATAAAGCCTGCGAATGTGTTGCTTGCATTACTGTCAGCAAAATTTCTTTAGGGTCGCCTTTGCGCAGAATAAGCGTTGCCCCTTTTTTTGCCAAGGTATGCGCTAATGCAGATAAACTGTGATGTAACCACCAACGCGTAGCGCCACCCCAATGTATCGGTTTAGGGCAAGTCGTGTCCCAAATATAAATAAAGATCAGTGGCACTTTTTCTTGTGCGGCAAAAAACACAGCTGGGTTATCGGATAAACGTAAATCCTGACGAAACCAGACAATAATGGGAGATTTGGCTTTAGGCATAAATGCACTCTATTTGATAATTTCTCAAACATTAAAGCAAAAATAGATGTTGTCGACCAGATCTTGAATTGATAAATACCAACAAAATCTTTATGATCGGCCCATGGCATTAAAACTAGCATTTTGTATTTTTAAATATTTCCCCTTTGGTGGGTTGCAACGGATGTGCTTGCAACTGGCACAGGCGTGCGCGCAAAACGGCCATCAGGTTGATATTTACACCCTTTCCTGGCAAGGACCTTATCCTGAAAATATTAATGTGATCATCGTGCCCACACGTGGCCTCAGCAATCATCAACAGTACCAAAATTTTGCGGACTACATTGGTATCAATGTGCGTTATACGGTCGATGCCATTATCGGTTTTAATAAGATGCCGCATTTAGATATTTATTATTCTGCCGATCCCTGTTTCATTGATAAGGTGCATCGAAACAAAGCGTTTTTTTACCGCATGACGCCGCGTTTTCGCCACTTTTATGAATTTGAACAAGCGGTATTTGGCATTGAATCATCGACAATTATTTTATTACACGCTGAAGTTGAAAAAAAACATTTTCAACATTATTACCATACTCCAGAAAATCGCTTTATTTTATTACCACCAGGTATTTCACGTGATTGCATGTATCCTATTGATGCACAAAATATTCGTGCACAATATCGCGCCGACCTCGAATTACAAGAACAACAAAAATTAATTTTAATGGTTGGCTCCGGTTTTAAAACGAAAGGGGTTGATCGTGCATTGCTGGCTTTTCACGCCTTACCCACACAATTACGTGATCAATGCCGCTTGGTTATTATTGGCCAGGACAATGCAAAACCATTTATACGCTTGGCTAAAAAATTGCAAATTGACCGATCCGTTCAATTTTTTAACGGTCGCAATGACATTCCTAATTTTTTATTAGCCGCAGACCTTTTGCTGCACCCCGCTTATCGGGAAAACGCGGGCATGATTTTATTAGAAGCCATCGTTGCAGGGTTGCCGGTACTGGTGACTGCTGTTTGCGGTTACGCTCATTATATAGATGAAGCACAAGCAGGATTAGTATTACCTGAACCATTCGATCAAAATAAGTTAAATAAAAATTTAGCATTAATGCTCACCAGCTCGTTAATCTCGCATTGGCAACAAAATGGTATTGCCTTTGGTCGCGAAAATGATTTATACAGTCAAATTCCAGTTACCGTGGACACCATAGAACAATTGGTTATGCTGAAAACACCGACCGCTGTTTATGCTTAAAAAAAAATTCCCACAATACTCCAATCTTCAAGAAAAATTATATCTGAATGATGTGTTAGTAGATAAATTTACCCTGCCTAATGCATTTAATGAAATTATGCAGCTACAAGGAACTGTGTTTCGGAAAATCGCACAGCGCCAAACATTACGTTTTAGCCATCATGGACAAAATTACTTTGCTAAATTGCATTATGGCATTGGCTGGCGTGAAATATTCAAAGACTTACTGCAAGGACGGCTACCGATTATTGGTGCATGTACCGAATGGCAAGCAATTCAACATTTACAAAAATTAAATATCCCTACCATGACTGCCATGGGTTTTGGTCAACGTGGTTTAAATCCTGCTACATTACAATCTTTTTTAATCACCAAAGAAATTACCAATGCGATAAGCCTAGAAGATTTATCAATGCATTGGGCAATTAATCCACCACCTTTTTCATTAAAAAAAATGCTCATTGAAAAAGTAGCAAAATTAACCAAAGCTCTACATGAAAGTGGGCTGAATCATCGAGATTTATATATTGGCCATTTTTTATGGATTGAGAATGACAAAGAGTTATACATTATTGATTTGCATCGTGCACAAATACGCTCGCGTATACCTCATCGTTGGCTCGTAAAAGATTTAGGTGGGCTTTATTATTCAACCTTTAAAATTGGTTTAAGCAAATCAGATTATTTGCGCTTTATTCGCCATTATCGTAATCAACCTCTACGTCAAATTTTTGCAAAAGAAAAATCTTTTTGGCAACAAGTGGAACAGCGCGGCATTAAATTATCTAAAAATGTGCGTAGCTGAGAGCTTTACATTCTCAAATAATGATGTAACGGCAAAGCTTACATTTACCTGCATTGCTCAACATTGCGGTAAACTAGTTTACTGGTATACTATCTAACTGAAGAATAAAAAAACTTGGATTCTTAGAAACATTTAAGCTTTCGTTAAGATTATTAGTTTATATTATATTTTTTAGCCTTATCAGCAACTACAAGCAAACAGAACCAAATCATCATACTGATACTAACGATATGAGTTATAAATATGGATAAAAGTACACAACAAGAACAGAAAGTTGTCTTACATGCCCTTCCTGAAGGAAAACCAGATCCTAAAAATCCTGGGCAAAAAAAAATATTCAGTGGTCAAAAAGGGGATACCTGCTGGTTTTATGCGCTGCGCACGCTAGAACTTCTCACCTTGAATGAAAATTCAGATCCAGAATACCGTCATAATCGAAAAATATTATCTACATGGCGTAAAGCATATACACAAATAGACATCGACCATTCATTAATGGTGGAATTAATTCTTGGTAATTTAGTAGAAATATCGGAAGGTAAAGTGTTGACTCGTGAATGTGTAAAACAGATTGGCATTAGTTCTGTTGCACATAGCGTTTTTACTAAATACCAAAAAACTTTGCATAATATTCAAGAAATTCAGGAAAAAGAAAATGTTAAGCCGCGATCGTTAACAGAACGTGCAAAAGATAAATATCGCCGATACCCTGAGAAAAAATATTACCAATTAACTCTAGCTGACGCAACCAGAATCGTTGCAGTATTCTGTTTGCAAAACAAAATTGACAACCTTATTGATTACATCAAACATATCGCAGTTGAAAAACAATTTGCTGTTCTTAAAAAATGTTTTCGGGAATTGCAAATTGCTGATTTTGATGATTTAGAAAATAAATTTCCAGGGTCAAAGCTTTTCAATTTGAATGAGACTTATAAGCATTTCGCATCTGCAGCATATAGAAATGCACCCGTATTTGATCAATTATATTTTGGCTTATATTTACTACGTAATATAGCAGCAGATTTATTTGGTCAACTAGTTTTACAACATGACTTTACACAAAATATTAATTTTCTTGCCGATCTTTTGTATAAAATTGGCCCTATTGTGGTAATCGGTAATTTTGGCAAAACCTATTATGTAAACGAACCTGAAATGATGGCAGAAAAAATTTCAAATCAAACTATTTTCAAATGGACACCGGGCAGCAAAAAAATTTCCTCTCAAGTCATGCATGATATTACAATTGTTGGAGTGAAAACTAATCCTCAGAATGCAGATCAATCACAGGTATTTTATGCTGACCCATTAGATGAAAGTATTCCCAAACCTGATAATAATGATAGTGTTGGTTCCGAAAAAGGAAGCAATCTTAACTCTGGCCGTCCCTATTACTGCATGAGCTTTAAATCACTTCGCGAAGGATTACATTTTACCAATTCATGGCCATTGAAAAATGTAAAAGATGGCCCGTTAACCGACCGCCCTTCACACTATGGTTACTTTAATCCTTCTTTTGGAAAGAAATAGACTAAATCTCTTATAAAATGGATTTAATTGCGCAATTCAATAATTGCGCCACTTTATTTGGCGCGATTCCCTTGTAAAACGGTTTATTTGGCGCGATAATCTTCAAAATAGTGAAGTCTAACAGTAGATAATCAGTGCCAAAGAAAGTGCTACCGGAAGAGTTTGAGGTCATTCTACAAGCTATTAGGGCCCATCCAAAGGGAATTTTAATTAAAGACTTACTTCAAATTATAAATTTACCAAAACGTACGCTGCAGCACCGCCTTAATTATCCTTTTATTGTAACTCTTGCTCTCGCGTCAACCTTTCTTATGGTTTTTTTATTTGAAGACTTAATTTTTTTACTTTTGCGCTCTACCATTTTTGACTACTCATGTTTTGTCCTATTATAAATATCCGTCCTCTTTTATTATGACAAAGAATATGGCAAATAGTTATATAAGTAATGCTAACTAAACACTGATGCACTAATCAAGAAATCAGATTATTTGCGCTTTATTCGCCATTATCGTAATCAACCTCTACGTCAAATTTTTGCAAAAGAAAAATCTTTTTGGCAACAAGTGGAACACCGCAGCATTAAATTATCTAAAAATGTGCGTGGGTAATTCTTCTGATTTGTACTGGAAATTAAGTTTTTCAGGATAAAATTTCGGCAAATTTAATTATGAAATGAACCTGTGGCCATGCAAGAAAAGATTCGCAACCAAACTATTTTTAAATGGGCACTGGGTAGTAAAATAACGATTACTCACACAGCACATGATATTACAATTGTTAGTGTAAAAGTTAATCCACAGGATCCTGAATTATCGCAGGTATTTTATGCCCTTTAATTATATGAGAGTATTCCCGCCGTTGGCACTTGCATATACATAGCATTATTTTTCACATAAATCTAAACATATAAACGTTGATGTAAAAATTAGGCAATAAAAAAGCCGGACGTGTTCAATAAACACGCCCGGCCTCATTTAATCGATATTAATTACTTGTATCAACAGTACCACCCTTTTTGGTACATTCAGCTTTAGTCATTTCAACACGACCTTTACCTTTACAAGCGTTTTGTCCTTTGCACCCATTGGTAGCTGTTTTGCAACTACTTTTACCTTTGCATGCATTCACACCCAAACAATGAATTTTTGAATTGCTGCTGCTGGTTGCAAATGAAGCTACTGGTGCGAAAGCAAAAGCTGCTGCAGCGGCGATTGCCAATACCTTACCTGTTAATGCTATTTTAGAACTCATGGTGAACTCCTTTTTCATATTGAAAAATCATCAAATCATCAAATCATCAAATCATCAAATCATCAAATCATCAAATCAT
>CAYSGV010000142.1:0-7306 GCA_964430685.1 uncultured Gammaproteobacteria bacterium | reverse complement strand
CCTCTCGATGTTGCTAGTCCAGAAAGCATCAAACAATTACCTAGCTTAATGCATATAAATACATTGGATGTATTGTTTAATAATGCTGGTATTTTGGATACTAACCATGGCAGTTTTGGCGCAATTGAAACAGAGAGTTGGCTTGCGGTATTAAAAGTGAATACAATGGCCCCTCTTTTAATTGCCCAGGTGTTAATTAAACAGATTGCAAATAGTGAATTAAAACTGATTGCTAATATGAGTAGTGCTATGGCTAGTATCAGTGGCAATATAGAAGGTAATGCTTATGTTTATCGTTCCAGTAAAGCAGCACTGAATGCCATTACTAAAAGTATGGCTATAGATTTAAAAGTACAGGGGATTACGGTCGTGGCTATCGATCCGGGCTGGGTTAAAACAGATATGGGCGGAGCCAATGCTCCTATTTCTTCAGAAGTCTCGGTGCATGGTATTCGTAATGTGTTAGAAATGATAAAACTACAAGATAGTGGCGGTTATATTCGCTATGATGGTCAGGTTGTTCCCTGGTAAGATAATATTCAATGAAATTTTTTCAATTGTACATGATTAGATGGTGCATGGTGAGAGTTAGACGCATACCAAATTGTGGTCTTATTTCGGAAGGTATTACGATAATAAATTTATTTCAAAGGATCTTGGTAAAGGGGCTTATTAAAACGAAAATTCGTATTATATTATAATACCTTGAACTTGTAACTGATTCTTTAACAATCCAAATAGATAATGAGGTAAGATTATTCAGAGAATATTTTCTAAAAGTTCATTAAATGTTCATACTATCATTTTAGAGGGTGCTATGACGTTGAAGATATAGATAAAACCAGATGTTGAATGTATCATTTCATTAACTTTACGAAATAGCTCAATGACTTTGGCAACCGATTATATAATAAGGAGTTATCTATGCAAACAGGTGCTGAATATGATAAAAAAGAATTAATCGTAAATGAAATCAATACTAATGAGAACGTGAGCTCACTTGCTGCTGAACCTGAGATAGTGACTATCCGTCGACTAGAAAACAGTGATAGGCTTTCAAACCGGGTTACAATTTCTCGAGGCAGGGCCGCACTAGAAATATTTAAGTTGTCAGGCCCTTTAATGCTATCACGTGGTGTTACTATCGCTCAGGGATTTTTTTCCACGCTCATTATTGCTCAGATTAATGAAGAAACTCTTGCCGCAAGCTCATTATTTAATACCCTTCAAGCAGTATTAACTAGCACAGCAATGAGTTCAACATATTCTGTTAGTGTTTTCGTAGCAGAGGCATGCGGTCAAGAAAATCGTCCTCTTGCTGGTAGAATTCTAAACCAAGGTTGGGTTTACGCTGCGATAATTAGCATACCAACGGTTGGGATTGCTTTAGCGAGCCGACCTATCTTTTTGCTGTTAGGTCAATCTGCCAACTATGCCCAAATCTCGCAAGATTACTTTTTTGCTGCGTCTGCTAGCATACCAGGGAATATTTTATTGGTTTGTTCTCAGCAATTTGCTGATGCAACTAAAAGGCCAATAATTGATTTTATAACGACAATTATCAATACAGGGTTGTCATTAGGGCTAGGCTACTGCCTAGCGCTTGGAAAATTTGGATTAAAACCACTAAATGTTGTTGGATTGGGGATTGCAAGCTCTGCTTCTGCGTGGTTAACTTTTGCAGGCTTGTTATTTTATTATAAATTTTCCTCCTCTTATCAAAATTATGATATTTACCGTAATCAAATCAGGGAAACGCTTTATATATTAAAAAAATTAATCCAAGTGGGTGTCCCGATTGGAGTAAAGTCCTTATTAGAAATGTCGGCGTTCTTTATGGCCAATATTATGGTTGGCTGGATTGATCAAGATTCTATGGTTGCTCAACAATGTGCCAATCAATATTTATTACTTTTTAGTTCGGTCTATATGAGTATTGCTATAGCAACATCAATTCTTGTTAGTGAAGAAGTTGGAGAAAATGATTTTTTAAGTGCTAGGCGTTTAGGGTATACAGGACTATGTTTGAGTACTGGTATTACTTCGGTATGTTCATTGGCTTGTGTTGTCGTTCCTAAAATTTTGCTTTCCCCACTCATCAATGAGAATGATCCGGCAAATGAACATATCGTTTCACTAGCAAAAGATTTGCTAATTGTTCATGCAATTGATTTATTACTTGATAATGTGCGTAATGTTTCTTCAGGTGCCTTAATGGGAATCTTTGATACACAATCTCCTTTGTTTGCAAGCATCATTGCATTATTAGCTATTGCAACGCCCGGAGGATATTTATTTGGATTCCCTTTAGGGTGGGGTTTGTTAGGAATATATATTGCGCGTGATATCGGGGTGATGCTGAGTGCGATATATCTTTTAAATAAATGGCGCTATCAAAGCCGCGAAGCGGTTGAAAGTGGGCAGTTAAGTAATGATGTGGGCATATTTACAAGATGTTACAATGCATTACCAAGCGTAACTACTTTCTTTAGGTCTGAGAATCGACCAGTTCTTCAACCAGCTTCAATTGGAGAGATTACTCCGCTAACACAACCTAATATGATATTAGAAGCTACGTCAAAGGAATCTTTTGTATTGAATTAAAGATTTTTGGTAATGTAAGTGTTCTGGGATTTTCCCATTAATTGAATATATCTCTTATAATTTTGCAAAAAATGATAATGGTATTTCTAGTTATAATGAAGTAATAATGTGCACCCTACATTAAAAAATGATATTTATCCGTTAATGAAATTGGCAACGCCACTTGTGTTAACACGCGTCGGACAATCGTCGGTATTTTTTTTTGAAACCTTCTTCCTCTCACAGTTGGGCACTGATATTTTGGCGGCAGGCGCTCTAGTTGGCTGGCTATTCGGCACTTTCTCTGTAATCCTATTTGGTACACTTAGTTCAGTTAATGTTCTAGTTGCTCATCAATACGGCGCAAATGATAAGCTAGGCATATCGTTAATCATACGTGATGGTTTAATATTAGCAATTATAATTGGTATCTTGGCGTTTTTGTTGTTTTGGAATATATCATCGCTTTTTATTTTATTTAGGCAAGATTATTCATTGATTCCGCTCGCAAAAGCATATTTGCATGCATTAGCTTGGGGATTATTGCCAAATTTTTTAATGATTATATTTTTAGAATTTTTAATTGGTATTGGGCATACGCGTATTGTTACAATTATCTTGCTCTTATCGACTTTATTTACGGTTGTTTTTAGTTATGCTTTAATTTTCGGAAAATTTGGGTTGCCATTCTTAGGTATAGCAGGCGCAGGTTGGGGCATAACAGTAAGTTGCTGGCTTACAAGCGTTATTTTAATTATTTATATAATAACAGAGAAAAAATATCGAATTTATTTTTATAATATTTTCAGTATAGCAAAACCGTCTTATTCATGGGAGTTATTACGAATAGGATTTCCGATGGGAACTATGTATTGCATTGAAATGGCATTTTTCTTTGCGATGACATTAGTTATGGGTACTCTTGATAAACAAATGCTTGTAGCTAACCAAATTGTTTTACAATATATGGGAGTATTAATGGCAATCTTATTTTCAATTGCACAAGCGATTACAGTACGTATGGGACATTTAATTGGGGAAAAAAATTCCCATTCAGCTCAAAAGGTGAGTGCCGCCGGTATATGCTTATCAGTGACGCTAATGTGTGCTGTTGCATTATTTTATTGGCTATCACCTCATATATTGATTTCACTTGACTTCGATATTAATGATCCAATGAATTTTAAGATTGTGCAATATGGTATCCAGTTTTTTGGTGTGTGTGGAATATTTTTGCTGCTTGAGGCAATAAGGACTGCATTATTTGGTGCATTACGTGGTTTAAAAGATACGCGTACAGCATTTTTTGTATCTATAGTGGGCTTTTGGTGTATCGCTTTCCCGGTTGGTTTATTTCTGTGCACTTATGTTGGATTGAGTGGGGTAGGGCTATGGTGGGGAATGGTGCTAGGTGCAAACCTCAGTACTGCATTACTTTATATGGCGTATAGGGCTAGACTAAATCAGTACATAACTTATGAAATAACAATATTAAAATCATAATACTGTGAACGAACATAGTTAAATATTTAATTAAATCAATAAATTATAGGCAACTATAAAGAAACAACGTGTATAAAAATAAAATAACTATTGTAAATTTGAAATGTTATCTATATAATTTTATGTATAAATTTGTACTCATGTGTGATTATGTAGCAAATTATGCAGATATATATTAAAAGATAATTTATTACTAATTTGAAATTATCGAATTATCTTAACTTGACAGTTTATTTTAACTTCAACTTCTTAGGAATTAATGTATGTATCAAATATATTTAAATGGGGATGTGTTTTAAGTTAACAAGAATTAACATTGAAAAGAAAAGAAGCTTATATCTAAGCTACCATACTACCTGATATAAGGATTAATATGATTGACCAAATTAAACCGTCTCAAAATGATGAACCTTTATTTACAGTTATAGTTAATGCTGAAGAACAATATTCTATTTGGCCGCCTGATAAAGAAATTCCGCCTGGATGGAAACCTACAGGAAAAGTTGGTACAAAAGTCGATTGTTTGAACTATGTCAAAGAAATATGGACCGATATGAGGCCATTGAGTTTAAGAAAAGAACAAAACAATTTTTAAAGTTTAGAGAAAGCATAGAAGATAAAGTTTTAGGCATATCATATAGTAAGTTAATGACTAAGAAAAATTCAGTTTAATATATGGTTAAAAATTACAAAAGATATATGGCATAAATTGTGCGTAAACTAATTTGCCAACAATCCTATTCAATTTAACGTTGAATTACAACTAAATGGAGTTAAATTTTAATGAGAATTTATTCATTGACTTCATTCCAAAGAGGGCTATGGGTTGAATGGAACTTAGCGCCGGAAAGTACAGCTTATAATAATGGGTTACAATATGCTCTACTAGGTAATTTAAATATTACTGCATTGAAAAAAACACTTGATTTTTTAGTGATAAAGTATGAAGCGCTACGAACATATTTTGTAGAAATCGATGGGAACCCTTCACAAGTTATTGCAACAACCCAAGCTACTGATTTTAAATATATCGATCTGTCTAAACTTCCCAGAAAAAAACAGAAATCATCTCAAGATGAATTTTTAACTCGTATTTTTCATTTACCCTTTGATTTGCGAAAACCGCCCTTATCAAGATATGGCTTAATCAAATTAAAAGAAAACAGATATATATTGGCTATAAATTGGCATCATATCATTACAGATGGAACAGCAATGACCTTGCTCACAGAAGATATTTCGCAACTCTATAGATTATTTTTAGAGAAGCAAACACCGGCGTTGGATTATGAAAATATATATAATATGGAAGCACTTTTAAAAAATGAAGAATATCAAAACTTATCACTAAGTAAAGGTTTGGAGTATTGGGATCAAAGATTACAAAACGCACCTCATATAATACCTCTATCTAATAAAATTACAGTAAATAATTCTACAAATAATCTGCCTTCGCCTAGCAAGAGATTTCGTTTTTATTTAAGTAAAAAACTAACAGATAGTATTTTAGATTTAGTTAGCTTCACTAATACCACCCTCTTTCTTGTCATTATGACTGCATTTAAGGTCCTCTTGTATCGTTATACGAATCAAAAAGAGCTTACAGTCGGGTATTTATTAAATGCAAGGGAAAAAGCTGCCAGTAGATATGTAAATTTTTGTATTAATAGTTTGCCTCTGCGCACAGAAATAGATGGAAATGAACCATTTTTGGCCTTTCTTGAAAAAGTATGCATACTAAGAAAACAAGATAAATTATATCAGAATGTGCCATTTGATGAACTTATAAAAATTAACAGGAAACACACGAATGAAATGACTAATTCGCTGTTTAATATTTTAGTTAGCCAAACGACCATGACATCATTCCGATTGAATTTAGAAAATGTAAAATGCACACAGAAAGTAGTTGAAGACAATTTTGCAAAATATGATTTATCTTTATTATTTGATATTGATCATACCATTGCAATGGAATTTGAGTATAATACTTCAAAGTTTGATAAATGGTTTATTGATCAGATAATAGATAGCTTTATTCTTTTATTAGAAGATATTACACAAAAACCAACGAAGACGATCGATAATATCTGTACTCTTCCACCGAATAATATTATAAAAATTATCGACTGGAATAACACAGAAAATACATCAATAAATCCGTTACCCATTCCCCAGCTTTTCGAAAAGCAAGTAGAGCAGACACCTGATAGTATTGCTATTGTATTTAAATCTAAAAAGCTTTCGTATTATGAATTGAACCAAAGAGCAAATCAGCTAGCGCATTATTTAAGAGAACTAGGTGTTAAAGAAGAAATCCCTGTAGCAATAAGCATGGACAGAAGTTTGGAGCTGGTTATAGGATTATTAGGGATATTGAAGTCAGGCGGAGCCTATTTACCATTGGATCCTGATTATCCCAAAGAACGTTTACTATATATACTAGAAGAAACACAATCGCCGTTATTGTTGACGCAAACGCATTTGATGAAACGTTTTGATGACTATAAGAAAAAAATTGTATGTATCGATGAAGAATGGGATTCTATAATAGGAATAAAAAATCAAGAGAATCTTGTACCGAAAGCCACAACTAAGAATTTAGCTTATGTTATCTATACGTCAGGTTCAACTGGTGAGCCAAAGGGTGTCATGAATGAACATGGAGGGCTTGCTAACCGATTGCTTTGGATGCAGCAGCAATATTCTCTCAGTAAGAACGATAATCTTTTACAAAAGACGACTTTTACATTTGATGTATCCGTATGGGAATTCTTCTGGCCTTTAATTGTTGGTGCACGATTAATTGTTGCAGAGCCTCAAATACATCAAGACCCCATTCTCCTTCAACAAGCAGTTGAAAAATATAAGATTACAGTACTTCACTTCGTGCCATCAATGCTAAGTGCATTTTTAAATTTAAACATAACACTGAGTAGAAATTTAAGGTTAATATTTACTAGTGGTGAAGCATTATCCTATAAAATGATGCTTAATTGCTTGCATGCGTTTCCTAAAGCTAGCTTACATAATCTATATGGACCAACCGAGGCAGCTATTGATGTGACTTATTGGGATTGCCAAGGTCGTTATGTGCCCGGGACAGTACCGATTGGTAGACCGATTGCAAACATCATGATATATATTCTAGACCATCATTATCGTCCTGTCCCAATAGGCGTAGTAGGAGAAATCTATATAGGAGGGATAGGTGTAGCGA
>CAYSGV010000141.1:0-7330 GCA_964430685.1 uncultured Gammaproteobacteria bacterium | reverse complement strand
GCCTTCGCCCGGGAATGACGTGTTTGTGATTATTGGTTTTACCTGAAAATAACTTATTTAACGGCATTTTCACTAAGAATTATATGTGACTATGATTTTTTAATCGTCTCTGCTAAAAACGTCATTAAATCTGCATGTTTAATTTGCTTTGCTTCTTTTTGATCGCGCGCTTTGTATTCTAACACTTCATTATCCAAACAACGTTCACTAATAACTAAGCGATGCGGGATACCAATTAAATCCATATCCGCAAATAAAACACCAGCACGCATGTCACGATCATCAAATATGACTTCAAAACCGGCATCAGTTAATTTTTGATAGAGAGCATCAGCGGCAAAATTGACTCGTTTAGAAGTGTGATAATTCAGTGCAACCAAAGCAATTTGAAAGGGCGCAATATTAATTGGCCAAATAATGCCGTTACTATCATGATGTTGTTCAATAGCTGCCGCCACCATACGCGACACACCAATTCCATAACATCCCATTTCTAAAGGAACTTGTGCGCCATTTTCTGCTGTGACCACCGCTTGCATTGATGCGCTATATTTTGTGCCTAATTGAAAAATATGGCCCACCTCTATACCACGTGCCAACTTTATTTGGCCTTGCCCATCAGGGCTAGGATCACCCGCTTGAATACTGCGCAAGTCCAACGTTTGTGGTAAAGGGCAATCACGTTGCCAATTAACATATTGATAATGTTGATCAGCTTGATTGGCACCACAAATAAAGTCGTGCAAGGTTAACACAGCATGATCAGCAAGCACTGGAATGGTTAAACCAATTGGCCCTAACGAACCCGGTGCACAATTAAACGTATCAATAATTTGTTGTTCTGTTGCAAAAGTAAGTGGTTTTGCAATGGCAGCTACTTTTTCTGCTTTACAACTATTTAATTCATGATCACCACGCAACACGATTGCAACAAAAGGCGATTCACTACCTTTTACAATTAATGTTTTCAAAATTTGGTTCGCTTTAACATTTAATTTTTGTTCAAGATCATTAATTGTTTTACAATTAGGTGTAGCAATCATTTGTTTTTGTTGCTTTGAATTGCTGTCGGTAAAATTTACTGGTAGGGTAGGGGCAAGTTCTACATTGGCGGCATAACTACTTGTATCACTATAGGCAATTAAATCTTCCCCAGAATCTGCAAGCACATGAAATTCATGTGAACCTGAACCACCAATCGCACCAGTATCAGCAAGTACCGCGCGAAATGTAAAACCAATGCGTGTACAAATACGACTGTACGCAGCATACATATCATCATAAGTTTTTTGCAGTGACTCACGTTCCAAATGAAATGAATAAGCATCTTTCATTAAAAATTCGCGTGCACGCATAACACCAAAACGTGGTCGAATTTCGTCACGAAATTTATTTTGAATTTGATAAACGCAAAGTGGCAATTGTTTATAACTGTGAAGTTCTCTACGTATTAAATCAGTAATGACTTCTTCATGCGTAGGTCCAAAACAAAATTCACGTTTATGGCGATCAGTAATTTTTAATAATTCTTTACCAAATTGATCCCAACGGTTGGTTTCTACCCACAAAGCTGCCGGCTGGATAGCTGGCATCAGTAGTTCTTGCGCACCGATTTGATTCATTTCTTCGCGCACAATATTGGTTACTTTTTGCAGTACCCGTAAACCCAATGGCAACCATGTATACAAACCGCTGGCCAATTTACGAATTAACCCAGCGCGTAGCATGAGTTGATGACTGATAATTTCAGCATCACTAGGAACTTCCTTACTGGTGGTAAAAAAATATTTGCTCGCTCGCATTGTATTATCCTGTAACAATTAGACACATATAACTTTCCGGCCAGTATAACTGAATAAATTTAAACGGAAAAATATATTGAATGTGCTACAATCACTGCATACATCATGGAATAGGGTAAATCGATGGTTGCTTTATTAAAACGCTATTTTTTCAGTGGATTAATGGTCCTCATACCCATCTGGGTTACATTTTTGTTCCTACGTTTTTTCGTGGAAATCTTCGACAGTAGCCTGTCACTCTTACCGGACAACATTCAACCCGATCGCTTACTTGGTTTTCATATTCCTGGCTTAGGCATCATCGTATCGCTCATCATCATCATGCTCATGGGCATTTTGGCCAGCAATATCCTGGGTAGTCGCTTGGTTGCTGCATGGGAAAGACTTATGGGTCGTATACCATTGGTCCGCACGGTCTACTCTGCCGTAAAACAAGTATCCGAAACCTTACTATCCAAAAAAACGCAGTCTTTTCGCAAAGTTTATCTGATGGAATATCCGCGTAAAGGCGTATGGTGCTTTGCTTTTCAATCGGGCGAAACAAATGCCACACTCAATAAAGCGCTCAATGTTACGGAACCATTACTTATTGTATATGTAACCACAACACCAAATCCCACATCCGGTTTTATGCTTTTAGTACAAAAAAGTGAATTAATTGAATTAGATATGAGTGTGGATGAAGCTTTAAAAACAGTTATTTCATTGGGTGTCATCCAAGGAAATGGGAAAGCAAACGATCCGTCTATCCTTGCACCAGCAAAAAGTTAATTGGCTCTGTTTACCAGACTACATTAATTAATCTTGTAAAATCAAAGGATTAGTATGTACGAAATGCATCATGAACAAATCGCATCCAGACGCCGATTTTTTCTTCGTTTCATGCGCAATTTTATTGCGGGTTTATTGGCGATTGCTGCTGCTCTATTTATTGGTATGCTTGGTTATCATATTTTCGAACATATGAGCTGGATTGACGCTTTTGCTAATGCGTCAATGATATTATCTGGTATGGGGCCATTAGGTACATTAGTCACGGAATCTGGAAAATTATTTGCTGGTTTTTATGCGCTTTTTAGTGGCTTATTTTTCATCTTTGTCATTGCCATTATCTACGGTCCTATAGTTCACCGTTTTCTGCATCGATTTCATGTCAAAACCGAGGACATTATCCATCACCAAAAAAAATAAAGAATATTCTCGGCCCACCTCTTGCGTGCTCTCATTTTGTTCTCTATACTGACTAACGGTGAGAACATAATGAGGTCAAATCATGTTAACTGTAAAACAACTGCAAGTTTATCGAATCATCCAGCAATACATATTGCAACGCGGTATTTCCCCAACTGAGGCGGAAATTGCCCAATCATTGGGTATCAAATCGAGAGGTGTCATCCATCGATATATACAGGCATTAGCGCGGATTGGTGTCATTCAAATTATCTCTGGTCAAAAGCGCAATATTCGTTTAAACCCAACCTTAGAAGGACAGGAAAACTGTTTTAGCTTACCCATTTTAGGGCGAATTGCCGCTGGCCGCCCAATTGAAGCCATTGCTGAACAAAACTACTTTGACGCCAGTAATATTTTATTCAGTGCTGGTCGTTATCTGCTACAAGTTAATGGTGATTCAATGATTGGTGATAACATCTGTGATGGTGATTTAATTATTTGTGAACAGCGACAAACGGCCACCAATGGTCAAATTGTTGTTGCACTCATCAACCAAACGGAAACAACTTTAAAACGCATTTATTACAATCCTGATCGTACCATTCGTTTGGTTGCTTCAAATCCTGCCGTTAAGCCAATGGTTTATCTTGCTAAAGAAGTAAGCATTCAAGGCATTTATTTAGGTTTAATTCGTATCAATCGTTATTAATAGGCTTTTATAATGTATGGTTTTAATCCTAACCAAAATGAAACTATTAGCGATGACGAAAAAAACTTTTGGTCACGGGCAATTATTTTAGTCGACATGAATGCTTTTTTTGCATCAATTGAACAAAAAGATTTTCCTGCATTACGTGGGCAACCGGTTGCAGTAACCAATGGCGATCAAGGTTCTTGTATTATCACTTGTTCTTATGAGGCGCGTGCTTATGGTATTAAAACAGGTATGCGCCTTAGAGATGCCAAAGAACGCTGTCGGCATTTAATACAACGCCCAGCGCGCCATTGGCGTTATGTTGAAATTTCAAAAAAAATAATGCGTGCTTTATACGACATTACGCCGGACATTGAAATATTTTCCGTCGATGAAGCATTTTTAGATGTAACCCATTGTCAAAAATTATTAGGCAATCCAGAAAAAATAGGGCGGTTAACACAACAAAAAGTTTACAATGCTTGTGGTTTACCATGTTCCGTTGGTGTAAGTGGCGATAAAACAACTGCTAAATATGCAGCTGAATCAAAAAAACCAAATGGTTTTACTGTGATTCCACCTTGGGAAGCTAAAGAACGTTTAGCCTCAGTTCCAGTTACTGAACTTTGTGGTATCGGTAAAGGTGTCGGTTATTTTTTAGCGCTCCATGGTGTCTACACCTGTGGTGACATCGAAAAAATACCCATTAGCATATTGGCGAAACGCTTTGGTAATTTGGGGCGAAAAATTTGGTATATGTGTCAAGGTGCTGATCCAGATCCCGTACGCATTACATCAGCAGATGCGAAATCAATGGGGCATGGTAAAGTGATGCCGCCATACACCAAAGATCCAGAAATTATTCGTGTTTATTTTCAAAAAATGAGTGAAAAATTAGCTGAGCGTTTGCGGCACAACCATATGAAAGCACAAAAATTTTTTATTGGCTTATATGGTTATGAGCAAGGTTGGTTTGCAGATAAAGTATCTCTCGTATTGCCAACAAACGATGGCCACATGATTTATCGGCTTTGTTTACAAGTCATGGAAAGCTGCTGGCACGGAGAACCAGTTGCTCGAGTACAAGTTACTGCTTTGCAACCTAATTTATATTGGGAACAGTTAGATTTATTTGCGCAAATTGACCCGCGCTTAGCTAAAATGCATGCCGCCATAGATGAAATTAATGATTCTTATGGTAAATTTACCATTGCACCTGCACGTTTACTGAATTACCCGGGGAGTGATAAGGAAGAGTAGGGCAAACAACCATAGTTGCTAACGCGTAAATGAAAACTAGAATTGTAGATGTTGTAGGATACCAAGGAAACAGCATGCGATTATTTTTCGGCATTAAATTACCTGAGCTATTACAAGGATCAGTGAACTCACTAATCAAAAAACTCAAAGTAACTAATCACAAAGCCAATGTGCGCTGGACTAGGCCAGAAAATTTACATCTTACATTACAATTTTTAGGTTCACTCACTGCCACACAAATGATTACATTGCAGAGAGAAGTTAAAAAACAGGTGCAGGGGGTCATGCCATTTATGCTTACTATAAATAGTGTTGCATTATTTCCGTCAGAAAAAAGGCCCAAGGTACTTGCATTACAAATCGACCATACACCAGAATTGAGCCATTTAGTTCAACAAATACAAAAAGCAATAAAAACGTGTGCAATGAATACAGATGAACGGCATTTTATTCCACACATAACCATTGGCCGTGCACATCATAGCGGAACACTACTGCACATGCGTCTGCTGCCTTTTACTTCAGTATCATTCGAAGTCAATAGTTTCTCATTATTTGAAAGTATTGCTACCGACGATGGCCGTATTTATCAACAACAAGAACAAATTCACTTAACGGCTGAACAAGAATATGACTACTTTGACCATGAGGCTGATATAGGTATTATCGGGCGAGGTAATCATCTTGAATGGTCATTTATCGCTGCAGCAAAAGCTATGTTTGCCATAATGACCGATTTAAAAGCAGTGCAACCGGTAGAAACTGAATCGTTAGAATTTATTGAATCTGATATTGAAATTGCTTTAGTGACTTGGCTTAATCTACTCATTAATAGGGGTGCTGCAAAAAATATGGTTTTTTGTGAATTTCAACTTACGCGTCAACATGATAAATGGCAGGGTATTGCTAAAGGCGAAAAATGGCATACTGATTTGGAACGCGGCACAGAAGTAAAAGGAGCAACATTAACACAACTTTCGGTCCTACAAAAAGGGCATATTTGGGAAGCCCGTTGTGTAGTTGATGTATAATCCTAAATTTGAAAGTTGATCATGATCAACTGCTAAATCTAGGATACTAGGAAAAATATGAATATTGATTATCTGACACAAGAAAATGATTATTGTTGGTCTTTATCAACAGCACAAACGCGCGGTGCTCCGGCAAAATTGTTTGGCAGCCGACAAATTATTAATGATATGGATGAAAAAGTTTTAGAACAAATAATCAATGTTGCACGTTTACCAGGAATTATAGGCGCAGCAATGACGATGCCGGATGCGCACTGGGGTTATGGTTTCCCCATTGGTGGTGTCGCGGCGTTTGATGCGAATCAAGGTGGTATTATCAGTGCGGGTGGGGTTGGTTTTGATATTTCTTGTGGCATCCGTTGCTTGCGCACCAATTTATTTTTACCTGATCTATTACCATATGCCGAAAAATTAGCTGACACCTTATTAGCACGTATTCCAGCGGGCGTAGGTAGTGGTAGTGTAATTAGCTGCTCGATACAGCAAATTGATGAAGTAATGTTGGGTGGCGCACAATGGGCAGTAAAACGTGGGTATGGCCTAAAAGATGATCTAGAATATATTGAAGCAAATGGATGTATGAGCGGTGCAAAGCCAGAGTTTGTGTCAGAACGTGCAAAAGAGCGACAACAAGATGAGATGGGTTCTCTGGGATCAGGAAATCATTATTTAGAAATACAGGTAGTTGATCATATTTATCTACCTGGGGTTGCGCATGTATTTGGCATCACATCCGGGCAATTATTAATTTCAATACATTGTGGATCACGTGGATTAGGGCATCAAATAGGTAGCGATTATTTAATCAGTCTTGCTAAAGCAGCAAAACGATTAGGTATAGAACTGCCCGACCGCGAACTCGCTTGTGCACCTATACTTTCAGAAGAAGGACAAGCATACATTGGTGCAATGAATTCCGGTATTAATTGTGCCTTGGCTAACCGGCAAATTATTACCCATTTAACTCGCCAAATCATTAATGAGGTACTCCCTCAAGCAAACATAGAAACGCTATATGATGTTTCCCACAATACTTGTAAATATGAATCGCATCAAATTGAAGGCATGCTCAGAAAAGTTTATGTGCACCGTAAAGGTGCCACGCGCGCTTTTGGCCCTAATCATCCAGATTTACCCGAACGTTATAGACAAGTAGGGCAGCCGGTCATCATCGGAGGCAGTATGGGAACAGCCTCATATCTATTGGTTGGTGCAGACGGCCAAGATAATCCCGCCTTTGCCTCAGCTAGCCATGGTGCTGGTCGCGGCATGAGTCGGCGACAAGCATTAAAACGTTGGTCTGGTCGTGAACTTGTGCAACATCTTAGCCAAAAAGGTATTTTAATTCGTTCACAGTCAATGCGGGGTAT
>CAYSGV010000140.1:0-7383 GCA_964430685.1 uncultured Gammaproteobacteria bacterium | reverse complement strand
TCGCCACCACCGGATTTTGAGTCCGGCGCGTCTACCAGTTCCGCCACCCCGGCACGGATAGGGAGTATAACAAAGCACACCCAGGCCGTAAAACATTTATGAAAGGGTCAAGTATCAGATTGCAAGTTTTCCAGACGCATTTGATGTAGCTAAAACTTGTAATCTGATACTTGACCCTTTCAACTCAGCATGACTTTCATTTTGGCACCGGCTTGTTCACAAACCAAACGTGGAACAAGATAGCCCGGTAATATTTCTTGCATTTGGCGGTGAATTTTGCGTGCCCGTGCTAGCGGAATATCATAATGTGCAGCGCCCTGAACTTTATCTAAAGTGTGTAAATAATAGGGTAGGGCACCATATTGAAATAATGCTTTGCTTAATTCGCTTAATACATTTGCATCATCATTAATGCCTTTTAATAAAACCGTTTGATTCAACACAGTAATATTATTTTGTTGTAAATATTTTATTTTTTGTCCAACGATTGCATCAATTTCTTGCGGATGATTACTATGCAAAACAATATTGGCTTGTAAACGTGTACGTTGCATAACTTGCACGAGCTCATTCGTTACACGTGCGGGTAATACAATGGGTAAGCGTGTGTGAAGCCGCACAATTTTTAAATGTGGAATATCAGCCAATGCGTGAATTAACTCTTGCAGATAACTATCTTTGGCAGTTAATGGATCGCCACCACTTAAAATAACTTCAAAAATATTTTTATTTTGCGCAATATAATTAAGCGGTATTTGCCAATCTTTACGACTGAGTTTTTGATCATCATAAGGAAAATGGCGGCGAAAGCAGTAACGGCAATGAACAGCACAAGTTTGACTCACTAACCATAATACGCGACCGTTGTATTTGTGTAATATGCCAGGCACCGGATTAAATTTGGTCTCCTCTAGTGGGTCGGAACCAAAACCTAAATTTGCTACATTTTCGGCATGAGTTGGCAAGACTTGTTGCAGTAAGGGATCATTGGCATTGCCTTTTTGCATGCGTGCAACAAACGATCGGGGTACACGCATGGGGAATTGTAATGCAGCCTCAGAACTATAGCCAAGTTTATTTGGATCTAACTCCAGCAAACGACAAAGCTCGGTAAGGGTGGTCACCGCTTGTGTCAGCTCTTCTTGCCAGGTTATTTCATGCAGGTAAGTATTTACATTTATTCGGGATAGCATGTTCGTTGATTTTCGTTTAAAGTTAGCGTCTTTTATAAAGGTGTGTAGTCTAACGCATCGCTTTGAGAAAACCAAATAATGAGGTAAACATGGCCGATATTAGTACAAATGAAATGAAACCCGGCACAAAAGTAATGCTTGATGGTGATCCAGCAGTCATTTTGGAAAATGATTTTGTTAAACCCGGTAAAGGCCAAGCGTTTAACCGCGTTAAAATACGTAATTTAAAAACCAATCGTGTGGTCGAACGTACTTTTAAATCCGGTGATAGTATACCCAGTGCCGATGTAGTGGAAATTGAGATGACCTACCTTTATAACGATGGTGAACATTGGCATTTTATGGGTGTTGAAAATTATGAGCAGTATACGATTCCCACTGATGCTGTTGCCGATGCTAAATTGTGGCTTAAAGAACAAGATGTGTGTACGGTAACCTTGTGGAATGGTCAAGCGCTCGCTGTTACACCACCTAATTTCGTGATTTTAAAGATTGTTGAAACCGATCCAGGTGTGCGCGGTGATACTTCCGGTGGTGGTGGTAAACCCGCAACATTGGAAACCGGAGCAGTCGTGCGTGTTCCACTTTTTGTACAACAGGATGAATTGATTAAAGTGGATACACGTACCGGTACTTATGTCTCGCGTATGAAAGAATAATGAGATGTCGCTACACTGGCAGCCAACCGCTGATCTCAATACTTTACGTTTGCGTGCCAAAGTTTATGCAATAATCCGCCAATTCTTTGCTGAGCGAAATATTTGGGAAGTCGATACACCGTTACTTGCGCAAACTTCTGTTACCGCATGTTATATTGACAGTTTTGCGCTGAATTATTTCTCTGCTGACAGTCCCAACAAAATTTTATATCTGCAAACTTCACCTGAATATGCAATGAAACGATTATTGGCAGCAGGTAGTGGATCAATTTATCAATTAACCAAAGCTTTCCGCGAAGAAGCCAGCGGCCGCATGCATCAACCTGAATTCTCAATGTTAGAGTGGTATCGTGTGGATACCGATGTGGCTAGTTTTATGGACGAACTTTATCAATTAGTCTGTACGGTGTTTGCAACCGCTAACCAACATACATTGCCATCGCCAATTAAATTAACTTATCAACAACTCTTTTTGAAATATTTAAATATCGATCCGCTTACTGCGAAAACGAATGAACTAATTCATTGTGCAACAAGGCACGGAATTGCTACCGTAGCGGGTTTAAGTGAAGAAGATCGTGATGGTTGGTTATCATTATTAATGAGCCACATGATTGAACCCAAACTTCAAGAAATCCCAGCGTTGTTTATTGAACAATTTCCAGCTTCACAAGCAGCGTTAGCAAAATTGCATCCAGAGGATAACCGCGTTGCGCTTCGATTTGAGTTTTACCTTTATGGCGTTGAACTAGCTAATGGTTTTCATGAATTAACTGATAAAGAAGAACAAGAAAAACGTTTTGTAGCGGACAATGCAAATCGTTTGAAAATGGGTAAGCCAGAAATACCTATCGATCATTATCTTCTAGCTGCCTTGGAGTATGGTTTACCAAACTGTGTTGGTGTAGCGTTAGGGATTGATCGTTTGCTTATGAGCGTACTGGGTAAAACACAAATTCGAGAGGTGATTGCATTTCCGATTGATGTGGCCTGAGATCTCTATTTAATGAAATCAAAAGCGCGCTGATTGGAACCATCCAATACCAAAGAATCATTTTGTTCTGCTTTTGCTGCGGGAGCGGTAGTGACGTCATCATGCTGCATATTAATTCCATTTTGATACCATGAATCGATGGGTGAATAAAGTTGATCGAGACTGCAAATCGGTGTGCAGGTTGGGGTTGGTGTTTTTCCTAAAATGACATCGTTTCGGCTAGGGACTTCATTCGGCGCCGGACCAGGTGGTTCCGGTTGTGTGGATGCCGATAATTTATCGATAACCCATTTACCAACAGTACGTAGGGTACCGGATGCTACACCCAAAGCACTGCCCCCGAGTGGTGCCAATAGAGCAAGGAGTCCGGTAAACGGGGCTATTGGACCACTCACAAGCGTCAGCACTGCAGAAACGACACTAACGACAGAACCGAATTTTGCACCAATAGAACTATCATTTTTGCAATTTTCTATCAATTTAGTGGCAAAGGAATGTGGATTTTTAGGACGGGTGTGCTCAGCCATAGGTGTTACATCAAAAGAAAGTTCTTCTGGATGTACGAATAATGATGGTTGGTGTGGAAATTTGGCCATTACTGGGTTCACTGTGCACATTTTTGCATAACTACTTGAATCAACTGGATCTTGATTATCATTAGATAATATTTGTAACGGATTTACGCTTTGCGCTGTCATAATGCACACCTCCTAATGCCCTGCCACATACTAAGTCTAGAAGGCTTTTATAAGATGGTTGCAGCATCGTGTTGCGGGCGACAAAATAATAGCTAATTCATTATATTTTATAGATTAATTTAATATTACTTGTGGCGTACGTTTGTGCTCAAACGGCTTGAATTCTGACCTGCAAGGATGATTTTTACGGAATTTCTTTGTAAGAAATCGCCCTTGGCATATGAGATTTTGACCTGGAAATATGACAAACTTATCTAGGATTCTTGATTTCTTTCTAACAACAAACCCTATCCAACCGATAAACATTTCCGATAATATGGTGCCAATTAATTTAATTAAGGAATAAAAATGAAAGCTTATCATGTTGCTGTCGTCGGTGGCACCGGTGTAGTGGGTGAAACAATGCTCGAAATACTGGCGCAACGTCAGTTTCCGGTCAAACAGATTTCTGTATTAGCCAGTGCACGATCCTTGGGTGAAGTGGTGGTGTTCGGTAAAAAACCGGTTATGGTGCAAGATTTAGCTGCATTTGATTTTAATGGTGTTGATATTGCGCTATTTTCAGCGGGCGGCAAAGTTTCAGCTGAATATGCGCCCATTGCAGCAGCTGCCGGTGCCATCGTCATTGATAACACCTCACATTTTCGCTATGACGATGATATCCCATTAGTTGTCCCTGAAGTGAATGCGGATAAAATCAACAAATATCAGAATCGCAACATAATTGCTAATCCGAATTGCTCGACCATACAAATGGTCGTGGCATTAAAACCAATTTATGATGCAGTGGGCATCAAACGAATTAATATTGCAACCTATCAATCCGTTTCTGGAGCTGGTCGTCGTGGTATTGATGAACTTGCACATCAAACGGCTGGCATATTAAATGGACAAGCAATTAATACTGATGTTTTTCATAAGCAAATTGCCTTTAATGTGATCCCGCAAATCGATGTTTTTTTGGACAACGGTTATACCAAAGAAGAAATGAAAATGGTCTGGGAAACACGCAAAATATTTGGTGATGACAAAATCATGGTTAACGCAACCGCGGTACGTGTACCAGTATTTTATGGGCATGCTGAAAGCATCAATATTGAAACAAAAACAAAAATCAGCGCCACAGAGGCACGTGCGTTGTTAAAGAATGCGCCAGGTGTGGTGGTTGTCGATAATCCTGCTCGGATGAACTATCCAACCCAAGTGAATGATGCGATGAATGAAGATGGAGTTTTTGTCGGGCGGATCCGTGAAGACATTTCCCATCCCAAGGGTTTAAATATGTGGGTTGTGTCTGATAATGTGCGCAAAGGGGCGGCTTTAAATGCAGTGCAAATTGCCGAAATACTAAGCTCGGAATATTTATAAATTATAGAGTGACTCAATAGTAATGCCTGATGGGCAAAATTAAAATGTTTTTTTATAGTTTAACTTTTTATCTCGCGAATCACCCACTATACTGTGCGTCAGGAAAGTGTTTAAGAAAAGGCAAAGGATGATGAAATTATATGCTACCGTCTTGTGTTTAGCTTTATCTGCCGTATTGGTTGGTTGTACCATGGGTCACCAGCGTACGCCGAATGCATTGTCTATTCCCGCAACCTATACGCAAACCGGCATATGGGAAGGCGTGGCAATCAGTCCTGGACCGGCAACTGAACTGGCTAGCCAACCCATTGGTTTAATTTTGGGCACAGCATCGATTATGGCAGGTGCCATCGGTAGTTATGAAGACACCATTGGTTTTCGTAAGACGATACATTCTTTAGGTGGAACATATAGTGTATTGGGCGATGAAGTACTGGTTGTTTTACCCGCCGACCATTTGTTTGATCCTGCGGAAGTTGAAATCAAAGAAAAAGCGGTACCATTGCTCAGACGGCTCACTAAGATTTTATTGACCTTTGGTGCAACACCCATATTGATTACCGGCTACACCGATGATGTGAACTTAACTGATAATCATAATAATGAATTTGCTTATGAACGTGCCCAAAATGTTGCGGCATTCTTATGGTCACATGGCATTCCGCATCAATGGATGACTGTACAAGGTTTGGGTACGCGGCCAGATGTTGCCACTAATTTTACTTTAGAAGGCAGTGCTTATAACAGACGCATTGAAATTTCACTGCGCCGTTATAATGCTTGATGCACGATGTGAAGGGGTCAAGAATCATCTTGCAACTGCTTGCTCACAGTTATTGCAAGATGATTCTTGACCCCTTTAACCTATTTAATTCGCGCGGCAATCTCTGCAACTAATTTTTCAATACCGCTTGCAACTTCACCAGGATTTTGTGCCAACATATAGGCAGGTGTAGAAATGACTTGATGTTGTTCATCAATAACGACTGCATTGACACCACAATTAATATGTTCGGCGCCCATCTCAGTTAATTGTTGTGCTGTCGCAACATCATTACCAATGGTTAATTTAACACCGTTACCATAGATTTTAGGGATTAAATTTGGTGCGATACAGATAAAGCCCATTGGTTTTTTAGTGCTTGCAAATGTTTGTGCAAAATGCAATACATCGCCTTGTACAGTGCAGGCGCTTCCCTTGACTGCAAAATCGCTTAAATTGATTGCTGCACCAAAACCGCCTGGGAAAATAACAGCTGCATAATCATTTGGGTTTGCTTTGGCAATGTCGATAATGTTGCCGCGCGCAATACGTGCTGCCTCAACTAAGATGTTACGTTTTTCATCAGGCATATCTGTTTGAGTCAAATGATTAACCACCTTTGTTTGCAATATATTGGGTGCCAAACATTGATAGCTTATATTTGCTTTGGCCAATGCCGTTAAGGTAATGACCGATTCATGAATCTCGCTTCCATCGTAAACACCACAGCCTGAGAGAACAACAGCAACTTTGGGTGACATAGTAACTCCTTTCATTTTGTATTAAATGAAAGAGGATATAACAGTTGTCCGCGAATACATAGTGAGTAAGGGTGGTGTTAAGTCATTTTATTTTGTGCAATGGCGGTTACTCACTGTTACGCCAACCGCGTGTGAAGGCTGCCCGATGATAGCGACAGAAAATTTAATTTATGTCAGCCGCAGCCACGGGAATCCAGAATTAATCTTTCTTACAGAGGCGACTGTTTGAGTATATCGAAAAGGATTCACAGTTAAAGAGCTTGTTATGCGTATGGCATATGTCGCAAAAAGTTCGCAAAATCAGCTGAAAGTGATGCTATACAATAGCCGAATTTTTTTGAAATAGTATTCAAAAACAAACTGTTATAATTGAATTAAAAAAGAAGCAAACAAAATAGTATGAAATGGTTGATTGCGTTGAATAGTAAATTTGGTAAAGTAGGCGGTGTGCAAAGGGAATTGTACCCCGGTCTTAAGTAACATGGATGGCGAACTTATGACCGGTTGGTTAGAGGACGGATGCTCGCAAGCCCAAGTAGGGGTAGGAAACTGCCCCTACTCTAACCAAACCCTAACCACGCATAGGACAACCCGTTTTATCTTATTGTAGCGCCAGTTATTAGTATTGGTAATGAATTATTATCTTTTATCTGGCTATCGTTTTTATTAACGAGTGCAAACGCATTCCCTTTGCACAAGAAGAACTTTACCCAAAATAATCTTCAGTTACAATATCATTATTCTTTGTATTTCCTATCTAAATGATTATCCAATATATTATTCTAGATTCGGCAATTGGGTAAGGTGTATTTATTTTATGAGTAAAATCGCGGTCATTGGCGCTGGAATTATGGGTCGTGTGTTGGCTTGGCAAGCTATTCAAAATGGCTGGCAAGTAACGCTATTTGATCAATTGCATCAAGAAGATAAACTGAGTTGTAGCTATG
>CAYSGV010000139.1:0-7452 GCA_964430685.1 uncultured Gammaproteobacteria bacterium | reverse complement strand
AAATCTACAGAGTAGCCTTAGAACCCCATTTGACAAAGTCCAGCGCGTACAAGTCTACCTTTTGAGTGCTGATCTTTCTTCTGTGAATCCACTCAGACGTTTAGAAGATTCTAATATCACACCAGAATTACCCATTACTGTAGAAGAAATTTGCTTAAATATTTTGCTACAGCAAAATATGCACGACTGCATTTATAAAGGTGGCCTAATAAAATATTTAATTGAACACTATTTAAATGCTGCCATGCGTAGTAAAGATTCACAGCAAATTCAAACTATGGTATATAGAACTCTCGTATTGTTTCTGCATATGCCCGCTGCATTTTTTTCTCTCAATAAAGCTAAACTGGTTAGCATAATAGAGCGTTCAGAATGGCCCAAAACAGCCAAATTCAGTAAAGAAAATATTCCAAGCATGATAAAACTATTTGAATATTTAGAGTTTCAACGTCAAAGCATTCAAATCGGTAGTGCTAACGTGTTCATCGAGGAATTAAAAACATTAAATACACAACTAACGCATTCCACTGATCCTGAGAAGACTGAGTTAATGATTCAGATTATTCAGGATTTTTCGCGCACATGGTTACATATTCTTTATGGTTACCAGTTAACTGAGCAATTCTTATTTTTAACAAGTGCTGATCAATTACAGGAAATTAAAGAACAATTAACAGCAGTTAAACAAAAGATTGCGACTATAACCTATACGCCGCCAAAGAAAACGGAACGACCTGTCGCAGCCACGACTACAAGCAAAGATACACCTGAAGATGCGCCCGTTTTATTTACAGCTTCTCCTTTAAGGCCCACCGCCAAATTATCTCCATTAACGCCACCGCAACCAACATCTGCATTACTTGTTACTACGGAACGCGCTGTCGCAACTACTTCTACAAGCAAAGATGCTCCCACGTTGTCCACTCCTTCTTTAAAGCCTGCATCCAATTTATCTCCATTAACACCACCACAACCAAAATATACACTACCTATTATTGTGAACAATCCTGAACAAGAATCATTACAGTTATTATTAGTAAACGGTACAGCTCATTTATTATTATTATTGCAACCGCAGCAAGCTTTAATTGCATGCATACAATACATAGCCTATGGCGGTAAAACCAATCAAATGTTTTTACATTTACTATCCCTATTGAAAAATCATTTCAATCTTGAAGAATCCGAATACAAACAATTGCTGGCTTTTCTTGCTACAATTGAAAAACATGGTTTGCCAAATACAGAAATTCTAGGCGCTATTGAACAAGCAACAGTACAATTTACGGAGAGACTACAACAAGAATATTCAAAATTGAAAACTAGATTAGCACTATCTACTGCTGAAGAAATAAAAGTAATATGGGGTAATTACTTAAATCTAAAACGACCATTGGTAAAAGGTTATCCATTAATTGAGTATTTGACCATGATGTTTAATTCCTTTCCTATTGATTTTGGTTTCACTACAGAGATGAAAACGAATATGCGAGCAAATTGGGATGATCTAAGACAATATGAGTTTCCGCCGGTGGAATTGTTACCAGAGCCCACATTAAGTCTTAATTGGCAAAGTGCTGTTTCGCTCGTTGGCTCTTGGGCAAAGCCAAGTCCGACAAAAGCAGCAGCCACATCTAGTCTGGCTACGCCATCTGTACCATTTGTTGAACGTTCTCCAGTTAAACCTGCGGCAGCGCAACCATCAAGATCTGCGGCAGATATTGTCAACATATTATCAGGTTCACTAGCTGTTCGATTTGGTTCTCTGTGGACTGCTCCTCCAGCTCCTGCTCCTGCTCCAGCGCCAACTTCTGTGCCCAGGGATGCCGCTTCACCAGACAAAGGTAATTCACAGTTGTAAATTATTTTTTACGAACTGTTAGCTGAAAATTTCTATAAAAAATATTGAGACAGGTAGCCCCTTGTGGGGTACCTGCAATCATAAGATAATTAGTTCTAAAATTAACACTGAATTTTACTTAAAGATCAAGCGCATCATATTTATATTAATGTTCTAGAAAATTTGATCTACAAGAAAATTAATTAGATGAAAAAAAATAATTTCATCTAATTATGTACCAATGCATTCCGTTATTTAATTGATACATTTATTACTATATATATTCATTTTTATTGGCGAATAATTTAAAATTTACTTATACTGAAACTGATCTTACTGCTCGCTTAAACATCATTACCTCTAATTATCTATTTAACCAAAAGGAGATAGTTATGGCATTTACACGAACTTATCTACAAAAACGTAGTGAACAAGTGAATAAAAATGGTCAAAATTCAATTTCAATTGAACCTGCGCTGAAAGAAATTGATTTTCAAATACAAAGAAAAATGTATATCAACATGCTAAAAGAAATAAGAAAACGCAGAAAGATTTAGGAATACATAAGGTTGCATTCGCAAATACATCGTCTACTATTTAATGTGTTTTACATTATAGTAAACACCAAGGAAGGTGGTTTTCTATGCAGCATTCTGAAAAATCAATTGTACACGCGTCAGTGGCCCCCGCCAATAAAAAGTTTCTTGCCCTGCTCGTGTGTTTTATTGTGCCCATATCAGGATTAAGCGTAGATCTCTATGTACCTTCTATGCCAGCTATGACTCACTATTTCAATGTCGATAAGTCATTGGTACAACTCACCGTTACTTTTTATATGATTGGCCTAGGTGTCATGCAATTTTTTGCCGGCAGTATTTCTGATAGTTTCGGCCGCAAAACACCATTTTTAATTGCCACATTTATTTTTATCGTCACCACATTATTAATTCCGATTGTGCAAAACATTACACAGTTACTTGTATGTCGGCTAATTCAGGGAATTACCGTTGCCGCTATGATTGTCTCAATGCGATCGGTTATTTCTGATTTATTTGAAGGCATAGCATATTATAAAATGATTAATTACACGAACATAGCATGGTCCATTGGGCCCATTCTTGCACCAGCGATTGGTGGTTATTTACAAGATTATCTAGGTTGGAAGGCAAATTTTTATCTCTTAGCTATTTATACCTCTCTGTCATTTATTTTTATCGCCATGTTTTTGCCAGAAACAAGCATTCATCGCCATCCCTTTCATGTCAAAAAAATATTAAAGCGTTACAAAGAAATATTAATGAATAAAGACTATTCATTAGGACTTGTAATTAATGGTCTTCTCTATTCCATTATTATTATCTTTACTATTGTGGGGCCATTTTATATACAAACGGTTTTACATTATTCTGCCGTTCAATTTGGTTATATTGCCCTACTCACAGGTATCGCTTGGTTTGTGGGTAGTGTAATTAATCGTTTTGTGATACATATTCCCTTGCAACAAAAAGTGCGTCTCTGCTTTTTAGCTATGTTTGCAATCTCTGTTGCGCTATTATTAACGGAGCTCGTTTTTCCAATCGGCATCTATTTTGTACTGCCATTAACCATCATTATCATGCTTAGTAACATTGTGTTTCCAAGCTACCTCGGGCAAGCCATGGCGCTATTCCCTAAATCAACAGGCAGTGCGAACGCATTATTAGGTGCATTTTTATATGTTATTACCGGTATTAGTTCAGGAATGGCAACCTTCTTAAAATCAACTAGCACCATACCTTTGGTGATGACTTATGTCTTTATTTTGGGGCTGTGCCTCATCATCATATACTTTGGCTATCGTAAGAAAGCAGCTCTTGCAAAATCAGCAGAGTAACCCCATATTTAACTTGTTGGCTGCTGGGTTTCGCGGTCAGATAGCAATATTAAGCAAAAATGGTTATAATTATACTGTTAAGCAAGACATCCCATATGGGGGCGATCTGGTTTCGACGTAGATTGCAATGCTTGCGGAGCATGTCGAGGATGTAGCTCATCCCTCGTAAAATATGCTGCAAAAAATAGTCGCAAATAACGACGTCTTCAACGAAGCAGCTTACGCCTAAAAGCGGAGCCTTCGCTGCTAGTGCAAGTGTGCAGATGCGCGGGCACGGCAGTTATAGTACATCTGATCGCTATAAAGTCTGTTCGATACTTTGTAGCTAAAATCTAAGAACTCGCGGTGCATTGATCTTGTCCTTCAGAGCAGGCACTGTTAAAAACAAATGACGGACTAAACATGTAGTTGCCAATAGTTGAGCGTTTGCGGACGCGGGTTCAATTCCCGCCGCCTCCACCAAATAGTTTTTAGTACAATTTCGCTCATTTTATATAACCAAAATCTGATTGTAGCGCGGACTTAGGAGCTCTTGCGACGTGTCTGCGGATGTATATATTCCTGTATTCACTCTTTGTTGCTACGGTATAGCAAAGCATTATCGAATATCCTGCAAAATCTCTTTGATATTTTTTACGTATTTCAACAATAATCCCGATCGGGCTGATTTATCAAAAAATTTGTCTAAACTTGTAAAAACATCCCGATCGGGTTGATATAGCTCAAATACTTGTTATAATTATAAAAACATCCCGAACAGGACGATTTATGAGAATTATTACCGCAGCAGACTTTGGCAAACTCATACGCAGTACTCGTAAAAAAATAAAATTAACGCAGGCTCAGTTGGCTGCAGCATCAGGAATTGGCGAACGCTTTATTCGCGAACTTGAAAAAGGAAAATTAAGTTGTCAGTTAGGAAAAGCATTATTTGTTGCACAAATGCTTGGTATTAAACTCGATGCGATTCTGCCACCAATAAATGAATAAAATTATGAAAAATAATAAGCAACTTTCAATTCGGCTTAATGGTACACCTGTAGGAATTCTAGAACAAACACCAACTGGAAAAATGAAATTTACCTATGAGCACACAGCTGAGACGCCACTTTCCATAGGTATGCCAATTCGAGATGAGCCATATGGCTCTGTACCGTGCGAAGCATATTTTGGTGGTCTGTTACCGGAAAGTGAAACGGCAAAAAAATTAATTGGCATGCGTTATGGTGTTAGTCCGCACAATAGCTTCGCCTTATTAAGAGCTATCGGTTACGATTGTGCGGGGGCGGTATCTTGTCATGCAATAGATGAACCAGTAACGATACAAACTTCTTTTCCACTCACTGGAAAAATAATAACAGATGATGAACTTTATCAACATATAAAAGATCTTCCTAAGAAACCTCTCTTTATGGATGTTGAAGGCTTGCGCCTTTCACTCGCCGGTGTTCATGATAAAGCAGCTGTTTGTATCATTGATAATCAAATTGCGCTCCCGATAGATGATTGTCCAACAACACATATCATAAAACCGGCCTCCGAGCGTTTTTCCGGTTTGGTTGAGAATGAATATTTATGTTTGAAAATTGCCAAACAAATTAGTCTTTCTGTGCCTAACATTGAATTAAGAAGAATTAAAGATATTTCTTTTTTATTGATTGAGCGTTATGACAGACGCATACAAAATAATAACATTACGCGCGTTCATCAAGAAGATTTTTGCCAAGCTATAGGCACTCCATCATTCAAAAAATACCAAAATGAAGGTGGACCTGGATTTAAAGAATGTTTTGATTTATTAAATAACACTACACAACCAGCAATTGATCGAGGTAATCTTGCTGCTGCACTCGTATTTAATTATCTTATCGGGAATATGGATGCACATGGGAAAAATTTTTCACTCTTACACCATGCGCCTGATAACATACGACTTGCACCTTTTTACGATATTATTTGTACACGCGTTTATACAGACATAACCACAAAAATGGCCATGAAAATAGGCAGCAAATATGATGCTGATGAAATCTTACCACGACATTGGAAACAACTCTGCAAAGAAGTACATTATGGATACAACGCCATGATATCCCTGATCAATAAGATCGCACACATTATCATTAGTACCGCAGAACAAGAAAAGAAACTACTAGAGGCTAAAGGTATAGCTAGTCTCATTATTATCAAAATAATAAAAGTACTCGAGCAGAATGTCGAAAAAACTTTAACCCACTTTACTAAATAAAAATATTGAGACAAAAAATAAAGAGTATTTATCACTTTGCGTATAAGTCGTAATATAAGTGCAATCGATTTTAACAATAAGTGTCAAGTATCCTATTCTGAGTATTGTTTCTCCGATTAAGGTGGAATTGCAATTTCGCCTGATGATGCTGGTGAGGGTTTAGTGGTATCCGATGGCACTCGTATCACTATCAACAATTATATCTTTAGCGAAAAATTCAGCAGATCAGCACAAACGAGGTAAAATATGGTAATATTACATTGTAATTTAAAGGAATATTTGAATGCAATGCATTTAGCACACTTAAATATTAATATTTACTATGATACAACATCTGCAAAAACTTCCTCGAGATTTTTACGATCGCCCCACGATCGAAGTGGCACAAGATTTATTAGGAAAATATTTAATTTACGAACATAACAACGTTGTGCGAATAGGCAAAATTAAAAGAGCCGTTAGGTGAAATTTTTAAGCTTTGTAGTAAGTTGCAAAAATCTAAATCCTTGGGAGTCAACTTTGGATACTTGTGATTATTTTACAACTTAGACTTATGCAAGTGAAAAGAGTATGGGAATATGAGGTCAAATATGCATGATTTACATCTCAAACAGCGTAACCAAAACTTGCAAAATAATACTTGACCACTAGCACTTATGAATATAGTTTGTGATAATAAATAATTTAATTGTTATACTGATGGAGTGCTCTAGTATGAGTTTAATTGATATTATAAAATCTGCAAAAAATCCTCCCCATGATACAGATCTTGAAAAATTGCGAGAATATATCGTATATAACCCTCGCGAAATTAATACCGTTGATTCTCATGGCAAAACGCCTTGCCATTATGCTGTCACAAATTTTCCTCTACTTGTCATTTTGGTATTAGAAGGAAAGGCAATATTGCCACAAAATCTGACCGACGATGAATCACTTAATAAAAAGATTACAACTTTAAAAAATGAACAATTCAGAATAAGAAAAAAGTATTTTGTTTCCTATCATCTTCATGAAATGATTTCTGCGTCAGCCCATCCCATATTAATCAAAAAACAATGCCGTACACATCCAAATGAAATCCATGAACTCTCTCATTTTGGTAGAAATGCATGCCATTTAGCAGCTATCATGAATAAGTCAGAGTATTTTGAGATATTTGCAAAATATACAGAGTTAGGACAGGATTTAATTACGCTAGATATGGAAGGTAAAACACCTCTAGATTTGGCTACAAATGCGGATACTAAAATTACAATTCGGAAATTCCTTGTTGCATATCAAACAACTGCTGTGAATAACAATGGTTCAAAGGAGAGTAGTCAGAGATCGGTTGGAATTTTAAAGAGTATTCAATCAGGAATTGGAGAGATATCTTCCAGCATGAGGAAAATCATCTCTCCACCAAAAGCAAGAAGCCCTGAATATGTTCCACAGATCAATGAACCATTATCCCCTCGTCGCAATGAGCTTTATCCGCGTGTTTCACTT
>CAYSGV010000138.1:0-7467 GCA_964430685.1 uncultured Gammaproteobacteria bacterium | reverse complement strand
CAACAATAATTATCCTAAACCTCTACCACTCCCCTTACAACAACCATAGGCTCAGCGCTTCAACAATTGCCGCCACAAATGCAGTTGCGGGTAACGTCAGGACCCATGCCCAAACAATTTGTCGCGCCACACCCCAACGTACCGCTGAAAACCGGCGTAGCGATCCGACACCGACTATTGAACCGGCCACTATATGTGTCGTCGAAACAGGGATACCTAAAACCGTGGCTAAAAACAAAGTCAACGCGCTTGCTGTTTCAGCGCAACCACCTCCCACTGGTTTTAATTTAGTGATTTTCATTCCCATCGTTCGTACGATTCGATAACCACCAAATAATGTGCCCAATGCAATGGTTAAATAACAAACAATCACCACCCAAAAGGGAACATAAAATTGTCCGTCTAATAAATGCGCTGAAAATAATAATAACGCAATAATACCCATCGACTTTTGCGCATCGTTGCCACCATGACCTAAACTGAGTAATGCCGATGACAATAATTGAAAACCACGAAAATATCGGTCCATCTGATATGGTGGCCGATCATAAAATAGACGGGCAACGATATACATTAATGCTAACCCCAAACACATACCCAATAATGGCGAAAGAACAATGGCAATGATAACTTTAAATAATCCCGTATATTCTAAAAAATGCGGGCCTGCTTTCATCAGTGCGGCACCCACTAATCCGCCGATGAGTGCATGTGATGAACTAGATGGGATACCATAATACCAAGTAATGATATTCCAAATGATCGTACCGACAAGCGCTGAAAAAATTAATGGTGTGTCAATTATCTCAGGTAAAACAATACCTGTGCCAACCATATTCGCAACATTTAAACCAAAAACGAAAAATGCTAAGAAATTAAAGCCCGCAGACCAAATGACAGCTTGATGCGGTTTCAAGACGCGGGTTGATACGATTGTGGCAATGGCATTGGACGCATCATGAAAGCCATTTAAAAAATTAAAGATAAGCGCAACCGCAATGGTGGTGTAAACTAGATACAGTGGCTCGATCATCAAGCATACTCCAAGACAATTCCTTCAACGATAAAAGCCACTTCTTGGCAACGATCTGTAATGGTTTCTAATAAATCATAGATTTCTTTTAACACAAAAATGCGTTTAAAGTCATTTTCATCATTGAGTAATGCAGAAATACCATCTATGAGTAATTGGTCTGCTTGACTTTCATAAGCTTTAATTTGGTCACAGGTCCTGGTTATGTGATCAACATTTTTTAAATCATGTAAGCGTGAAATAACTTCTTGAACCAGGAATGCCGATTGATAACACACTTCCGCTAAAGCAACCATCATTTGTGGGACTTCACGAATGTCATAACGCGGAAAACGTTGGGCGGTCAAATTCATCATGTTGACGATATCATAGAGTTTGTCATTGAGCCGATGAATATCGTAGCGGTCGAACGGTGTAATAAAACGTTTGTGCATGAGGGTAAACAAGCGTTCGGCGTGACCTTCGGCAGCAATTTTGTGCTGCAAAACCTGTAAAGCCAAACTTTCAGGGTTGGATAATTGTTGTATTTCTTGATGGAGGGCTTGCGCGGCTGTGGTCACACAAGTGGCAAGTTTTTCAAATAGTACAAAAAACTCTTCTTGGCGCGGCAAGAATCTCGTCAGCATCTAATCCCTCCTGGGGTTAATCGTTATAATCTGATCGAATTGAAATCATCCCCGGCAAAATACCACACCCAAGGCACGAAGAGAAGCTGAAAAGGGTGTGGGTGTTCAATGAATTGGAAGTTTACGCTCCCCGATCCGCACTACCAGTGCCAACTGAAGTGCGTTCAATTTACAAAAGGTCCATCTTTGAAGTTCGGTTAACCGCTGTTGATGATTCAAGCGCCACAGGAGCATACTCAGCTTGTCTAGTGGGCCAGCAAGTTTTAAAACAAGCAAATAATCGATCGATAGACCAAGAACTCGATGGCCGTTCGAATGGCCGTAACTCCACCTCTTCAATCGGCTCTTCATACGTTGCTGCTGGTACTGCTTTTGCTACCCGCTTAATAAGCCGATGGTGTGCAATCTGATCGCTTGGTCTCAATGGGTTTTTCTCGCCCAGATGCACATGTAGCTGAACAAAAATTTCCTGTATGGTCGTTGGATCGGAATAGATGAACTTTTGTAAGTCCGCATCCGCATTTGCTTCACTGAGACATTGCATTTGTACTAAACTACGAATCATGTCTGGCCGTTGTTTATAAGCCTGTATAATTTGAATTAGTTGTTTATCTATCGCCGCTTTAATATCTTCTGACTGATTTTGCAAGGCAGTTTTTAAAAGGTCAATTTGTTCTTTCAATTGCTCAAACCGCTCAGCAAAAACGGCATAACTGCCGCGGTTATAATTTAATAATTCCTGGCCTAGTTCCTCTATCGGTTTTAATGCCGGCAACAGTGGCTGTAAAGTGCCTTGCCGCGGTAAGCACCAACGTAAAAATTCAATCGTTTCTTTTAATAAGGCTTTTACTCGCGCTGCTTCATTTGCATCACATTTCTCAGCAGTTACTGTGTTTTGCAACAGTGCTTTTAATCTTACTCCCTTATCAAGATAATCCACCAATCTTTGGTAATAATCCGGTTTTGACCCTATGTTATACCGACGAACTTCTTCTATTTTTCCTCTAATATTTTTCTCTGTTTGCTGATTATGCTGCGCTAAATAAGCTTGGCGGCGTTTTGCAATGTCTTCTACATTATCCATAGTAATGTTGTAATGCTGTAAATCTGTACCAGCAATTCTAATCAGCGGAAACGGATTGGGTAGGTTAAAAGGGTTCGGTCCAGCCAATAGCGCGCCAAATTCACCTTCATGCGAGCGTAAAATAGACCATGAAAAAGGACAGACAATCCCCTCTTCACAAGCAATTGCAACACAACCCACAGGTGCAGCGACATAACCAATTTCTACGCCTGCATCAATCATGGCTTTCCATACGCGCATCATGATATCGAGAATCTCATCGGGGGATCGATTAAGCTCACCATCGTTATTGTTGTAAATGAATATGCGCAATTCTGAGCCACGTTGATCACTATCAATAGCATGTCCATAATAGGCAGTAGCTAATGTAGCGTCCCAACACAGCGGATATTTGGGATCAAGTAACGTAGCATCCACACCCTGGCCATTGATCAAGTATATTTGGAAACCTAAGTCAGTTCCCTCTTCACCCATTAATGCCTTTGCTACCGCAGTATGTGCTTTTGCTAGATTCAGTGCATTTGGCACAATACTCATGTTGAGCACAAGCTGGAAATTGATATTTCGCGGTATTTGATTGTTAGACTGCTCTGCACGGGGCACAAATGGAAAATTAGTTTCTAAAGGGATACCTTCATATACGGCCCAGCCGGTTCGTTCACTGGTATTGCGAAGATATGCCTCTCTTGTTTGCTTATTTGGTTTCTCATGGAGTCTTCGCATATTGTTATCCTACATTGAGTGGTTAAAGTTATATTATTGTTCGATACTAATAAAAATTAAATTGAATTTCAACTAGATACGTGTTTTTACGACCCATGCTTTTTATCTGCCATTGCCGCCAGGATCAATTCTAAATCAAAACCGCGATATTGGAGAAAACGCACAGCTCGTTGGTAACTATCGCGATCAGCTATGGCATGAAAACGTTTGGCGATTACTTGCTCGATCTTGGTTAACCAGACATCTGCATAGACATTCAACTCTTGCTCGATAAGATCGCTTTGAATTCTTCGGTTTTGTAATTCAGCGCGAATACGGTTGGGTCCATATGCTTTGGCGATTCGCGATCGCACATAACTGGCCACAAAACGCTGCTCAGAAAGCAAATTTTGTTGATTCAGTTTCGTCATCGCCTGCTCAATAGCGCTAAGCGTAAACTTCCGCTGTTGTAATTTTTGTTTTAATTCGTGGTGTGCATGCTCACGACGCGCCAGTAAGTTGCATGCAGCGCGATATGCTGCTTTGGGATCATTATGTATCGTTGAAAAAGATTCTTCAGACACGTCGGATTAAACTCCTTTAGCCTCGATAACATAATACTCTTCGAGATTCTTCGTAGCGCGGACAAAGGAGCCGCCATTGTCCACACTACAAAGAAAAAAAGCCTATGTTTTTTAGGCTTCTTCTAAATCAGGAACACTTTCGGACGCCGCTGGTGCTACCAATGAACGCGCTAAAATTTGCGTTTCAATTTCTTTTGCAATGGATGGGTTTTCAATTAAAAACGTGCGCACATTTTCTTTACCTTGTCCAATACGCGTACCGTTGTAACTATACCAAGCACCTGATTTTTCAATGATTTCCAGTTTGCTACCCAGATCACAAATTTCATTTTCGCGTGAAATGCCCTCGCCATATATAATTTCAAAATCTGCCTTCTTGAACGGCGGTGCTACTTTATTTTTAACTACTTTCACTTGGGTGACGCTGCCTTTAACTTCATCACCATTTTTAACGGAGCCAATACGGCGAATATCTAAACGCACGGATGCGTAGAATTTCAATGCATTACCACCGGTTGTGGTTTCTGGGTTACCAAACATCACCCCAATTTTCATACGGATTTGGTTAATGAAAATAACTAAGGTATTCGAACGTTTGATGTTGGCGGTTAATTTACGTAATGCCTGTGACATCAAGCGTGCTTGTAAGCCCATGTGTTGATCGCCCATTTCACCTTCAATTTCCGCTTTCGGGGTTAAAGCTGCAACGGAGTCCACAATGACTAAATCAACGGCGCTCGACCTGACGAGCATATCGACAATTTCCAGAGCTTGTTCACCGGTATCGGGCTGCGAAACCAGTAATTGATCCACATTTACGCCTAATTTCTCAGCATAAGAAGGATCAAGCGCGTGTTCTGCATCAATAAACGCCACCGTGCCACCTTGTTTTTGGCATTCTGCCGCAACTTGCAGGGTTAAGGTTGTTTTACCAGAAGATTCAGGGCCATAGATCTCGACCACCCGACCACGCGGTAACCCACCAATGCCCAGGGCTATATTTAAACTTAATGACCCGGTTGGAATAACCGTAATATTACTGGCCGCTGCGGAGGCATCGCCCATGCGCATGACTGAGCCTTTGCCGAATTGACGATCAATTTGTGCAAGCGCTGCTTGTAATGCCTTTTCTTTATCGTGTGTGTCGTGTGCCATTTTTCCCCCAATTATAATTAGATGCTTTCGTGCAATCCGTCCATTAATTTATGAATAGCAACCTATTATGCCGATTTCGGCAAAAGCTGCAATAACCGAAGCGTGTACAGTTGATACGATCTTTCGTAGGCCGGGTAGAGCGCTTCAAGGTGTGAAATCCGACGACGCATCTCGATTGCAGCGTCGAATTTCGGCTCTCGGGGCCTCTATCCAACCTACTGCTGACGGATTGACCTGTCATTGTTAAGGCTTCCTTAAGGATCATCTGTCATGATAATTAATCCCCACTAATTGCAAAAGAGGTTAACATGAACGGGCGCAATGAATTAAGCAAAGCAGATACGCATTTTAAAAATTGTCGTTTTAGGCAAGCAGAAGAACTCTATCGGCAACTCATTCAAACGCGCAAACTATCCGAGCAGCAGGAGGCTTTTGCGCAACGTAGTATTGCTTGTTGCATCATCAATCGTATTTCCAATAATCCTAAAACAGAAGATGCAATCAAAGAAGCAACTGAACGACTGGATGAAGCACAAGCAAAATTGCTTGCTGTCCAAGCTGGTGAATTTCATAAAGATAATATCGACGACGATATTCATGCCTTACTACAAAAACGTGCTACCGTGACATGGAATTACAGCTTAAATTTATTTGATGACGTTGAAGAAGAAAACGACTTGCCTAAACGAACGAAAATCTTACAAACCGCCCTAGAATATATCGAATTATCAACTTCCTATTATCGTCAGCTGAGTGAAAAATTCGGTGCTAAGTACCCTAAAAACATTGTGGAATACCACAAGGCACTAAATGAACTTGGTTTTACTCATGAAGTTTCATTTGCCGATTATTATTTGGCCTCAACGAAACAAGCCGGGAATGCTACAGATTTAAACACGCTCAATTTAAAAGCGCTACATCATTATTTACGTGCCTTAAATTGTAAATTTTATATCAATGTACCCACTGCAACATTAAGAGAAAAAATAATGCATTGCTTGTTGCATTTAAGCATTTTTGAACCACAGCTTCCTCTGATCAAACAGGAATTAATGCAATGCACACATTCCCAGCAAGCTTTAATCTATGCTGATTTATTTACTCAAACTACCAGTCCAGTTGCAAAAAGATTTGCAGCCGAAAATCTATGCGCACACATCTTGTTTTTAAAACGATATGCGCTGATGTCAACGGTTCAACAGAAACAATTCACTTCTTCTCCTATATACCAACAATATAAAGAAGCCAGTCAATTTATTGAAACCGAAACAGCCAAAGAATTGGCGCAAAAACGGGTTTTAGAAGGATTAAACGAAAAACAATCAGCAAAAAAAATACGCATAAAATTAGGGGATGCAATCCTTACCGGAAGCCTACAGCACCATTCCGCAAATCAAATGACACCTGTCATTACAGCTGGTACAACCAGAAACGGAATATAATTTTAACAAGTGTAATACATTAAGGGCATTAACTTTAACCTTATTTAATAACAGATAACATGCTGCTATTTTTTACTGCATGCGTGATAACAAAGTCATTAATGAGAATTCCACCGCTTGGGCACGGATTTGTTGACGATCGCCGCTGAAGAGGCTTTTTTCGGTTATGATTTCTTGATTTGGTAAACTCCAGGCAAGCCAAACTAAACCAACCGGTTTTTCATCACTACCACCATCAGGTCCGGCAATCCCAGTAATAGCAATACTCACGTGCGCTTGACTGTATTTTATTGCGCCTTGAGCCATTTCAATCGCTGTTTGTTCACTCACTGCACCGAATTGTTCGAGTGTATCTGCGCTTACAGCTAACATTTCTTGTTTAGCTTGGTTGCTATAAGTGACAAAACCACGATCAAACCAATTTGAACTGCCCGGGATCATCGTGATTACTTGCGCAACCCAGCCACCGGTACAAGATTCAGCGGTGGCAAGTTTAAGCTTTCGTTGTAAAAGTTCATGGCCAAGTTTTTCTGATAATTTGGCAAACTTTTGCTCTGATAAAGTGATCATTGGTGTTCGCCAATATGAGTGGCGAAACTCCATTCATAACCATTGGGGTCTTTAAGCCGACACATGCGATCACCCCAAAACATATCATCCGGATTAGCCAGTGCAGTTGCACCAGCTGCCACGGCTTTTTCGAAGAATTGATCGACATCATCGCAATAAAGATAAAGACTCATAGGACATTGTATGCCACTGGTAGCTGGTGATTTTGAAGTGGTACCCCAAGCGCCTTCTTTGCCACACATGACTAATTGATCTTGATAAGTCAATTCAG
>CAYSGV010000137.1:0-7479 GCA_964430685.1 uncultured Gammaproteobacteria bacterium | reverse complement strand
GGCTTCATGCTCAGCTTCATTGTATTATTAGTGATACATTAAAGATATATTGGAATATTTACAAACCATACGCGAAGAAATTCAGCCAGAATTATTAGCACATCCTCCTAGATGGAGCCGAATTGATGCAACTGAGCTAGCTGGGAAAGAATTACAAGAACTCTATGATCTGAGAGAAAAAGCGATGTTATGGATTGAGAGAAGTCAGCTCATTATCCGCACAAAGAAAACGCAGAGCAGTGAAGATGATAAAGAAGATAATTCGCCGACGTTAGCAAAGAGTGAAACAAAAGCATTATATGAAAAATCATTGTTATTTTCAGCAGTGATCATGCGAACGGTCCGTCATAAGACTACTTACTGTTTGCTTTACCCATTTAATGATCAAGGTGAAGTTGGTTTAGATGTCATTGCCAATGCTAAAGAGATCAATCCAGAAGACAGAATTAAATTTCAACATGTATTAGATTTACCTAAACAAGCGGGCGATATCGGCTCAGGAATAAAATTTATTCAGGGAGAAAATATCCTTTGTCGCATAAACATTAATGGACAAATCGTTATTCGTCCCATTGTTGCTGAAGTTAAAATAGATTCACAACATCGAATTGCTCTTTATGAGCTTGAAAAAAATGGTCAGGGACAAAGCGTTTTAGCCTTTGGGCCATATGTTGCCAATGGTTTTCATGATAAACGTTTTGAAGGCAAAACATTATCCGGACATGCTCAACTATTTAGTCAAACAAATATCGAACGCGTGGAAAGTCGGGTAAAATTAATGGCAACACCAACAAAAGATGCTGCGCCTCTAACAGCGCCCTCCGCAGCACTGACGATATGGGAAAACGCTGTTGTAAATGAGAAACAACCTGAACCGTCAACGCGAACATTAAATGATACATCAATTGGGACTCCGTAATAATTTGTGTAACTTGTTTACCTCTATCATTGCAAGAACATAGATAACAATCTTCCTATCATTGCTGTAAAGGTTAGATAATTCATTGTGACTTTTTCTTCTGTCACTACCCCTCGCAATGACAGGAAAGAACATATCAATGATAAAATATTAATTAAATACAGTCACTTATGCGCCAGCATGCTTTTCGTTAATATTGACTTAAGAATTTGCCGTTAAAGTAAAAAATATAAAGAGATTGATAAAAAACACTGAGGGGTACTACAGCGTTTTGTATGTACAGGGTTGTAGTGAATACCAGCAATGACTATTAGAGGGGTTTCAGGATGAATAAGACAAGCACTCGCAAAAAATGTTTAACACGCAAGGAATTGCAATTAAATAACTTGTATGTCAATAAACACATTACACTGGCAATGGCTTGGCAAGCGATTGAAGATAAAAATATGCACGTCGCTTTGAAAGGATTTAGTCAACATATTAAATATGAAAATCCACGTCCATTAACGCGTAAAGATCAAATATTTATTTTAGAACTAAATCGTTATCGGCAATTCATGGACCAAATCGCCAAGTTTGCGTTACATGGAAACAATGATGCATTGGTATTATTACATTATAATGCGGATGTTTTATTAGAAATTGCGCAGTCTGCATTGCATTTGTATCACGCCGTTAGTCAGCGTCATGCAACAGCATAGATTTCAGATCTTTCACCAAGATGGCGCGTACCGGCGATGCATCTGCATCTTTTAATTTTAACGGTAAGGCAATTAAAAAATAATTGCCTTCCGGTATTCCTTGTAAAACAAGTCCTTCTAATATAGCCAATTCATATTTTAAGCACGCTTGATGACTATATAAATAAGGATCGCGCGCCGGATCAATCGATGGTGTATCAATGCCGACTAAACGAACATCTTGTTCAGCAAGATATTCGATCACTTCCGGTGAAAACGCCATGAAATTATGATGCCAATGCGTTGGCTCGGTGAATGAATTAGTCGCAATAAGCACGCGCGGTGCAGTAATTTTATAATTTTTAATATCCGCTACTTTGACACGAAAATCTTCATTGCGTGCATAAACATGAATCACTTGGCACAAACCAAAATAATGGTTTAAATCACATTGATCAATACCAGCACCATCAGCATGAAAATGGCGTGGTGCATCGGCATGTGCGCCAATGTGTACCGTTGTGGTCATTTCCGAAGTTTGATAATGATGATCGGCGTAATCACAGTTTATTTTACGTGCATAGGCGCGATCATCCGGAAACACTGCCAAATTTTCAGCAATCAGTGGAGAAATATCAAAATATTCAGGCATGGTTACGCCAAATTCTTTTCCACAAATTCCCAATTAATTAATTCCCAAAAATGATCGACATATTGTGGACGCGCATTACGGTAGTCAATGTAATAGGCATGTTCCCAAACATCGCAGGTTAATAAGGCTATTTTACCTTCTGTCAGCGGCGTTCCGGCGTTACTGGTGCTGCTAATAGCTAAATTACCTTGATTGTCTTTAACCAACCAAGCCCAACCTGAACCGAATGTACCGATTGCAGTTTTGGTAAATTGTTCTTTGAATTGGTCAAACGAGCCAAACGCTTTATCAATTGCTGCACCCACTTTATTTTTGGGCGCACCACCACCATTAGGTGATAAGCAATGCCAATAAAAAGTATGATTCCAAACTTGCGCCGCATTATTGAAAATGGGTCCAGATGCTTTTTTAATTATATCCGCCAAAGTTAAATCGGCAAATTCAGTGTCTTTAATTAAATTATTTAAATTAGTTACATAAGCTTGATGATGTTTACCGTAATGATATTCAAGTGTTTCGCGAGAAATATGTGGACTTAGTGCATCCATTGCATAAGGTAGTGGTGGTAATTCATGTACCATAGGAATTCTCCTTGTTAGTGATTTTGTCGATTTTATTTGTATTTACTAATATAATATACCATTCCATTTTTGGGTTTACAATTTTATGAGGATTAGCAATGATGAATCTTAACGAAGAGTAAAAGTCAGCGGCCATTAAAGAAATCGAACAGCAAATCCACGGCCATCCTATATTTTTATATATGAAGGGCACCCCTGATTTTCCCCAATGTGGCTTTTCTGCACAAGTTGTCCAAATCTTGAAAAAATGTAATGTTGAATTTTCCTATAACAATATACTTGAAAATCCGCATATACGCGCCACCCTGCCTGAATATGCGAAATGGCCCACATTCCCACAATTATATGTCCAAGGTGAACTCATTGGCGGTTGTGATATTGTGAGCGAAATGTATCAATCGGGTGAATTACAGCAAATATTGGAACAAGTAAGCTAATCGACTGTTAAGGTTTAGCGCGAAGAAAGCTTTAGAGTATTAAATGCTTATTTATATCGTCATTGGTGTCATGGCTGGCCTGCTCTCAGGCTTACTGGGAGTGGGCGGCGGCATCATTACCGTTCCCGCATTACTGTATACTTATAGCTTTAATCACTTCCCCCCTACCCAGCTAATGCAATATGCAGCAGGCACTTCATTTGCCGCCATGCTCATTATTTCCTGTACTTCGACTTATCACTACTATCTACAAAAACAAATCAACTGGGACACCTGCCGCAAAGTACTGCCAACATTATTGTTAGGGATAATCCTATCAAGTACGCTTGCCAGCCATATCGTCAGTCAACGCTTAAGCACGCTTTTTGCCTTATTTTTACTTGCCATAGCCATACAGTTATGGCGGGGAACATTATTAGAACGACATGAAATGCCACCCATTGCCGCCACTTGGCTTGGCTTGGGTGGTTTGTTAATTGGCTCTATCGCTGGATTATTTGGCATTGGCGGCAGTATCATGTTGATTCCTTTTTTAACCTATTTTGGTACCCCCATCAAAAAAGCAATAGCCACATCAAGCGTTTGCACTTTTTCAGTTGCCTGCATGGGTTCACTGTCTTATATGATTACTGGACTACATCAACCAGCACCGAATTGGGGTATCATCGGCTATGTCAACTGGCCAGCCGCATTATTGATTGGCATAAGTGCCATTATTTTTGTTAAATTAGGTGTTAAAATCACTTTACGGTTGCATTCCGAACATGTGAAGAAAATATTTATCATCTTGCTCGTGGTAATGAGTTTAAAAATTTTATTGACTTAAAATAAGGTGTAAGAAAAGTATATGCTAACTTATCCGAATTTTGATCCTATATTGTTGCAAGTAGGTGTAATTAAGATCCATTGGTATGGCTTAATGTATATCGTTGGCTTGTTCAGTGCACTCATCCTTGGCATTCACCGTGCGAAAAAAAATCCTACTGTATGGAACAGTGAATTGGTACAAGAGTTATTATTCTATGGCATGGTTGGGGCCATTATCGGTGGACGTGTGGGTTATATGCTCTTTTATAATTTCACTGATTTTGTGCATGACCCTATTTCATTATTTAAAATTTGGCAAGGTGGCATGGCATTTCACGGTGGCATCATTGGTGTTGCCCTTGCACTAGCTTGGTTTGCACACAAACGGCAAAAAAAACCCAGCGATGTAGCCGATTTTATTGCGCCACTGGTTCCCATTGGTCTAGGTGCTGGGCGCATCGGCAATTTCATCAATGGCGAACTGTGGGGTCGACCAACTGATGTACCGTGGGCAATGATTTTTCCACATGCGGGTGATATTGCTAGGCACCCTTCGCAATTGTATGAGTTTTTTCTCGAAGGCATTTTACTCTTCTCTATTATCTGGTGGTACAGTAGTAAACCTCGTCCTCGCTGGGCCGTGTTTGGCTTATTTTTAATTTTATATAGCTGTTTTCGAATATTTGCTGAATTTTTCCGTGAACCCGATGTGCAATTAGGATTTATTGCTTTTGATTGGCTCACGATGGGACAACTTCTTTCACTGCCAATGTTATTGATTGGCGGCATACTTTTCTTTTATGCTTATTATTCGGAAAGAAAATTAACCAACAAAGGGACGTCTGCATGAAACAGTATTTAGATTTTTTAAAACACATTCACTCACAAGGTGTGGACAAACCTGATCGCACACAAACCGGCATACGCAGTGTTTTTGGTTATCAAATGCGTTTTGATTTAAGCGCAGGCTTTCCATTGGTCACCACAAAAAAAGTTCATCTTAAAAGTGTCATTCAAGAATTATTATGGTTTTTAAAAGGTGATACTAATATTGCCTATTTAAAACAAAATGGTGTCAGCATTTGGGATGAATGGGCGAATGCAAATGGAGATTTAGGTCCCGTATATGGTAAACAATGGCGTGCTTGGCCCACACCCGATGGACAAACAGTTGATCAAATTAGTGAAGCCATTAACCAAATTAGCAACGATCCATTTTCGCGGCGCATTATTGTGTGCAGTTGGAATGTAGGTGAATTATTTAAAATGGCATTACCACCTTGCCACCTATTATTTCAATTTTATGTGGCCAATAATCGTTTATCTTGCCAACTGTATCAACGTTCAGCTGATGCATTTTTAGGCGTGCCTTTTAATATTGCATCCTATGCATTACTGACACATCTTTTTGCACAACAATGTAATTTGGAAGTAGGTGATTTTATTTGGTCAGGTGGTGATTGTCATATTTACCACAATCATTTTGAACAAGTTGCCTTGCAATGCACGCGTGAACCATTTCCATTGCCGTCATTAAATATTTTACGCAAACCCAATTCAATTTTTGAATATCAATATGATGATTTTGAGATCAAAGATTATTTATGTCACCCCGCCATCAAAGCACCTGTGGCGGTCTGAGATTTTGTGGTAGTAGAGGGTAACGATAATTATCCCCTAAACCTCTCGATATAGCGGTACAACCGTTCCACAACCACGTCACTCCCGGGCGTAGGCTGCAAGATAATAGTGATAGAATTCATGAATCACTACAGCCGGAGACCCGGGAAACCAGTATAATTTTACTTATGGAAAGTTGAATGATAAAAATTTAGCTTCTAACGATTACAATTGAAACATCTTGTCATGATCATGCTCAAGTCTTTGACCACCGACTCCTGCGGTTTTCGGTGTAGCTGCTCCTTTTGCAGTTTTAGAAAATTTACTCATTTTCTCAGCCATACTTTCATTATTATCTGCACTTTCGCCCTCTTCTGCACTTGCTAATGGCTCTCTTGCTTCCACTTCTGATGTTGGTTCTGGCCGGCGCTTACATTTGCGATAAATCAGTGCACTGAAAGCAGCCAACACCAAGAATGAAGCGCCAAGTAGACATATACCCATAATAAAGCGCGGGTTAAAACCATCCTTACCGGGCTGCGCTGAATTATTTGGCGTGGGTGTCGTGTCATTCGCTGGTGGTGTTGGCAAATTTCTTAAAAAATCTGTAGTTGTCGAATATAAACAAGAAACGAGATCACGAAAATAACCATTAGCCGCATTCGTGCAATTTGCTAATGTTCCCATACCCATAATTGTGATGGATGTTTGTTGTGCTGCTGTCCAACTTGCAAGTTGCCATGTCGGCATGCCAGACAAACTGGGGATGACATCACAGGTATTTTTAATCAATAGGCCACATAATCCCGGCTGAGTTGAGGTTGGCCATATACCATATAAGTGAGCGATTTTATCGTAAAGATAAGATGAACCACTGGTAACCTTAATTGCAATATTGAATGCGGGCAATCCATTTGCGCTGGTGGCATTTAAACAGGGGCCAGTGAATGAGCTGGCTGCAATAGCAACGCCATCTGAACACGTTTGGCCATTGACCGTGATAATGTTATAAAAGAAAACACCTACGGGAACAATTGTGGCTATTGACCTCGGAATGCTAAAGGATGGTGTATAGGTTTGTGTAGATGAAGTATCAGTATCAATTTGTTGATCTGCTGCCGTTGCTAATTCTTCTGCCCCGTGCGTTACTATTTCTTCAAGATCTTTTAACAAAACCAATTCATTTTGCTCTGCAACTTTACGCATTAATCACCTCTCATATATTAATTATCATACTGATTATTCAATGTTTTTGTTATTTGTGCGCAGATTACGCCGATTTAATCAAAAATGCAAATTTGTAAATTAATATTAATTGAATTACTTAGGTGGACTAGAACTAGGTGGCTGTAGACTACTGGTAGCAGCGGCTTCGTTAGCGACTCGGTGAAATGAGGGAGATTGTGGTGGCACTTGGTTAGTGCGCCAAGTCCATATTGGATCATTTAGATGCATTCTTTTCCTAACAACTCGATAATAATGATTTGATATTTCTTCTGGTGCCACATGTCGCAGATTGTCTTTGACACTTAATATTTCTCTGAGTAATGAATACGTATTTAAAGGATTACTTGTATTTTGGCTGGCTGCTCTCCGTGTTAATCTTCTTTCCGCTTCTGTATGATTCAATTCATTATCATCATCATTTATTTTTGTTTTAGAATTCTCTTCAGCAGCTAGCGCTCTTTTATCCGCATCCACACTACATTGCGCTGCTTTCTTGGCTCGTACATCTTGTAATAAAGCCTTATTACGTTCATAAACACTATTTTTTGGCCTTGAT
>CAYSGV010000136.1:0-7494 GCA_964430685.1 uncultured Gammaproteobacteria bacterium | reverse complement strand
GGGTATCGGCCATGTTATTACTATGCCATTATTTTTTGCTAGCAATGCCATCTATCCTATTGCTTTCATGCCCCAATGGCTCAGATACATCGCGCTACTTAATCCACTCACATATTTAGTCGACTTATTGCGAAATTTTATGATATTGGGTGGTCAGAGTGTCAATGCAGTATGGCTAGATTTTGGCATACTCTTTGGTTTGTTTGTCCTATTGCTCTATATAGCAGCAAAAATGTATCCGCATGTGATTCGATAAAAATATCTCCTTGCATGCATATGATTTGATAAAAATTTACCAAAAAAATACCCCATCATATCTTTTGATGGGGTACTCATGAGGGTTGTGTTACTGGTCTCTTAAAATATGCTCAGTTTAATCACTTGCCCAGCGGTTTGACGCGTTTGATCTTCTGGATGATATTCGCCTGTTACCCAATAAATCGAATCCCCCACTACTGCTGGCGCAACTTGCGTGCCAGCTGGTAGGTTTGCCGTGAATTGTTTAATCAGGTGACCATCATTGGTATCAAAGACATAGAGATTACTACCTGTGTCATGCGGAACAATACCGAAATAAGGATAAATAGGGTTAACATCTGCAAAATCATCACCCACAATTATCATGCCATTCACTACTGTCATCGCCGCATGACTGGTTCTAACAAAGGTGCCTGATGGATCAGTTGGGAAAGCTCTCTGCCATACGATACGTCCCGTTGCCGGATCAACTGCACTCAGAATGCTACCTGTTGTCGTAGTGATATTGCCATTGATATCCTTCACTGGGAGCGTGATTAGCCCCTCATTAAATACGATTGCATAGATGTATTTTCCATCGTATGCGCTGCCCCGTGCACCAGAAGAAGCACCAACTCCGCCAAGAGATGGACTGTCCCAAACTGTCACGCCTGTATTTGCATCAACCGCATGCACAACTGTTGTTTTTTGCATAGATACGATTAAATCGTGTTTATTTCCATCAGACATTTTAACATCATATAAGACCATTGCCCCTTGTGGGAAATCTCGGTCAGCGCTTTCGGTACCAATTGGATCGTTTTGCCATGCTAATAAAGCATTAAAAAGGGTTAAAAAATTACTTGGCGATGGATTTTGGAAAAACGCTAGAAAAGCATCATATGCTACGAACATGCTCGCAGTATTGACAGCATAATCATGCGGGAAAGTTAAGTCAGAACGACAATATTCTTTTACAGCATTTGGGTCCGTTGTAGTCCCTGGAAATATAAATGGAATCAGTGGTGAAATACAACTTTCATTCCATGCATCAGGGCGTATAGGATTATGCATATCTGCAGGATTTGGAATAATTCCAAAATTATGCATCCAGTTAATATTCCCCGTCTTCGCATCTAATGCCACCAGCGCATCATTCGCAGTTCCTATTGGCAACGGATTTAAATGGTAAAGCGCAGGCAAAGTATGTGTTTGACCAGTTGTGACAATCACCTGATTACGCTTTGCATCAAATGCAACTTGTCCACCCCATACAGATGAACCAGAAAAACTATTCGCGCCAGTTGGCCGTGCAGTATAATCTTTTTGTTCGGTTTTTGACGTTGGCATCAAAAACGATTTCCATAATATATTGCCATTCGCAACATTAACTGCTACCACATTACCGCGAAATACACAGCAATTATAGTTCTTAGCAGGTATGCTGCCTGAGAGAAATCCAGGGGTACCAGATTCATAAGTTGAAATTCCAACGTAGGCAATTCCATTATGCACCACGGGAGATGCAGTTATCTGAGCAACTGGCGTCGGATCGAGTTGCGATGACCAAACCAAAGCACCGGTGTAACGATCGATAGCCATTAAAATTGCACCATCTATTGCGGTATATGAATTTGGTGTAAATCCTCCTGGATAATTATTGCCAACGAGAATTAAGCCATCTACCACTGTTGGCGTCGTGTAGTTGATGTATATTTTTTTACCGCCTAATTTAGAATCAGTTGAATAATACGTTATGTAATTTTTTTTCCAAATCAGTTTATTATTAGTAACGTCAAAACCATATAAATTTCCATTCATGTCGGAAACATACATCATGTTGATCAATTGACCGCCTAGTATAGTTGGCGTAACAGAAGGTGTAACTGCGGTTATCCCCATATTTAACCCCAGAGAGAGGTCGGTTTGATGAAGAGAGTTAATCGTTAATTTATTGATTAGCAGAGAATAGGAATGATATTGGTTTAATTCGCTACCGCCTTGCATCGGCCAAGACAGTAATCCGGGTAATAAGGGTAAATCAGCAAAAGCAACAGAAGTACCTAACGCGAATGTGATTGCTGCCACACATTGCCAAATAGATTTGAGTCGCATCACACCACCCTCCACAACGATATATATTAGTTAAAAATAAGCTTATACGTAGTAATACCCTTTTATTCAGTGAAGCTTCCTGAGCGGTTTGTTTTCTAATGCCTTAGCTGGTGTAAGCAAAAAGCAGATAAAAAACAAGTCATATATTATTTATAGCAGTTGGCAGATTAAGTGCAAGCACTTGAAATATAAGGTTAATTTTTAGGTCTATTGGAACTATAGGCGCAAAAAATTTTAGAATTTACAAGCGTTTCTGAAAAATCTAGACAGGTTACTTTATATAATTTTTTCTTTAAAATTTTATCTCAGTATTTTAGGTTAATACTACACTACACACCCTATAAAAATTCTGGTGTCAAAAAGTTTGGCTGCAAACAATGCAATACTACTTGTTAAAAATATACATAGTCACTTCAAAGCCAAAGCGCATTTCAAAGTAATCTGGTTTAACCCATTTCATACTGCCTCCTAATTTAAGAAAATGATTTTCTCTTATTTAAAGTATAGCAAACAAAAGAAATTGCAAATCATAGCCAGTACAATTTTCGAAAACTATTAACAGAAGGTTAAAATTCAGCTAGTTAGGGCTCACGCCACCACAAAATCAAAATATTCATCTGGGTGGGGTTCATTGTTTAAAGTGAAATGCCACCATTCTTTTTCATAGGGCTCAAATCCATGTTGGATCATTATTTTATGTAAAAAAGCACGATTCTTTATTTGCTCACTTGTTAATTTCGCATAATCCAAGTGTGATTGGCGGCCTAAAAAATCAAAAGTGGAACCCATATCTAAAGGCACACCGGTTTGCAAATCAATAATGGTTAAATCAGCAGTACTTCCACGAGAATGGCCCGAATACAAAGCAATATAACCATCCAGGAATAATTGTTCTTTAGGAATATCCGGATAATAATGCTGTTTGTTTTTTTGATTAGCAAGGTCTTTGCTCCAATGATAAAAATAGAGTACTGATCGTTCTGGACGATAACAATCATAAACCAGCAAGCTTAAATTTTGTTTGATTAATTCTTGTTGAATCTCTTGTAAACCTTTTGCCGCTCGTTCAGTTAAAATACATTCCGCTTTGTTATAACCAGGTATCACATGGCCAACAAAATTATTGCTACTAGCATAAGCTATTTGTTGTTTTATGCTAGGATCTATAGAACGTAAATAAACAAAATCCAATGGTAATTGTTTTGCGACAACAGACATAGGCCAATTCAACATAAAAATAAACAGTGCTCTTAGAATTTTTCTTTGCATCAATGAACCCCTCCTACTAGCGAAACAGATAAAACGCCAACAAGCCGGATAAAAAACCAAACACATGCCCTTCCCATGATTCATTTCTGCCACCGGGAAATAAACTAAACAGTAGCCCACCAAAATAATACAAGCAAATTACTGCGAGTATCACGGTCATAATGCTGGGGTATAGATATGCATTCACCAATAGATATCCCCAGTAACCCATTGCTAATCCACTCGCACCAATGTGTATACCTTTGCGACCAAAGAGCCACACGGCAATGCCACTGCATAAAATGATCGTTATAGTAATTAAAATAAATTTAGGGATGCCACCGATTAAAAGAAAATTAGTTAACACAAATAATGGTATAGAATTAAAAAATAAATGATTAAAATCAGCGTGCAAAAATGATGAAAATGGAATACCAATTAAGCCACTGAAACGACGCGGCCGAATACCTAATAAATTTAAACGATAGCCCAGTAATGCGTTTAAGATATGAATGGCAAGTAAGCCACCAATGATCATTAAACAATAAGGTACATTGGCTTGCATGGCCGCAAACACATATTGTAGCTGCAATAATAAATTATTAATCATGTTCATCAACGCTTCAGCTTTTTAAACTGCGCCTAGTTTAACTAATACTGCAAAGCACGGCTACATGTAAACGGACGCACACTTGACATTTCATCGCAAATAATTGAAAATTCCATTCAAAATCAATATATATTCATATTAACCACACAGGTGCCCCCATGCTTACACTTGCCAATCAAGACTTTGCTCGACTCGTTGAAAATGCGCCCGGGTTATGGGAAATGTTGCTCGAATGGGTAGATGACCCAGCAATGCAACCAGGCTGCGATGCATTAGCTGAAGCGCTCAACCGTGCCGACATGAGTGCGCCAATCTTCAAAGATAAAAATCTAGCCAACTTCGCCTTGATGGCTTACCACCAAGAAAAAATAACTTTAGCACAATGTTCCACCGTAATTATGTTATGGTGTGCCATTGCAGATTATCAACAAGATATGCAAAATTTAAGATATTATCCGCTTGCTGGTAATTTAACCAATCAAAAGCGTGTCAGCAAATTTATGCAAATTGAAACCATGCCAACTTTTGGTTTCAAACGCGAATTCACCAAAGAACAATTTCGATCAATTTTTACTGAATTATCACAAGCATCGATACCTGCGTCTGAGAATGGGTTCTTCGTGTTTAGCTTGCCTTCCAAAGAATTATTAAAGCCTATCGTACGCACTATTTTAAATATAAAATTTACCTTATTTTTTCCAATAGATACGGGGACGGAAATTAGAGTTATTGTTCCGACACACTCATTATTACAACTAACCATTAACACGTTACCCGGCGATCCAATTACATTGGTTCCCAAAATTGGTGACGATACTGCTGCGAATATTTATACCATGCACCGCACTCGCTCACATCCAATCGGTTTAAGTGTACCCGGTTATGAACATGAAAAAGCGGATGGCCAAGAAAGTGGTAAAGACGGTTTTGTTAAACATGACGTTCCTTATCACGTTTCACTTTTAAAAAGTATTCCAGTACTACAACCGCTGCAACATTTACTCGGGCTCAGTCAGCATTATATTAAACAACAACCTAAAGTCGATCGCCCGCCACTAGAAAATGTCATCATTTTTTTAACAGATGCTGAATTTCGCGGATTTTTAAATATGTCGACAAATATGGGATCCACCAATGATCATCCTTTCTTACGTAAAATGAACATGATCAAAAGTAAAGAAGGCAGTCTCATTTTATGTTTAGCCATGACATTGAGGGATATTTGTTTTCTTAAAAACGTCCGCACAGAACTAGTTGTACGAGATATCGGTCTTTATCAAGTTTCTGGGCCATATGCCGACCGCTTAAAAGCACATCGTGAAGAACATTTTGCCGTTTTGTACAATTGGCTGGCTTTTTGTTTGCTTAATATGCTTAATAATGCCAAACGTTATGAACAATTCGGCATCCATCTGCCAAGATTAATCTCTGCGGGTTTAGACATACTGCCGTTTTTTACTGAGATTTCACAAGCAATCGTGCAAGCGATGCAACTTACACAACAACAGGGGCTGCTCACAGCATTTTATGATGGTTGTCGGGAATATACTAAGTTCTTTAAAGAATTTATTTTAGGAACTACAGCAAGAGCAATCGAATACCGTCGTCAATTGAACAATTCAGGCAAGGCATTGCTTGATGCGTGTTTAGCTGCACGCAATCAATTATTTGAACTGGCCAAGAAAGGTGATGTTGCTGCACTCACCGAGTTTTTAGCCAGTAAAACATTTAAAGAAACATTAATCCATGTTGATTTAACCGATGCGGAAAGTAAAACCCCTGCCTATTATTCTGTGCGCAATGGACATCTAGCTGCTACCGAATTACTGCTACAACATGGCGTGATGATGGAATTACCTTTTTCCCAAGGCGAGAGTCAACAAGGTTCATTCCTAGACCGTTATGCAACACGATTACTCCATATTGCCACTCAAAATCGCGATGGCAAAATGATTGGCTGTCTGCTGGCTGCAGGTGCACGTTGTTATGTTTACGATGAAAAAGAAATGACGCCTATTGATTATGCGATTGTGCAAGGTGATAGCGAAATTGTCTTACTTTATTTGCAATATATGTCGATTGATAATAAACATATTGCTTATTTACGCCAAAAACATAAACTCTCACCTGAAATCGAGCAATTACTTACAGAATATCAAAATTTTAAAAATGAATTATGGGAACTGTATGAGCGCGCACCCTCAACAGCAGATGCTCCTTGTAGTGAAGAATTCTTAAGCCGATTTAATGCGCTGAAAGAAAAAAATAACAATCGTTTTTCTTGGCATTCCGCTGCAGAACAAAATAAAACATTATTACCACTGCGTGATACAGATTATGTTGCACTCGATAATAATAAGGTTAAATACTTATTTACGCATCCCAGCAGAAATGCGGCGCTTATCAGATTATTATTAGCGCAAAAATATTCACGGCTGGATGTTAAAGATCCCGCAGGCAATACATTATTCATACAGTTTCTTGAACAAGTGACCGAATCTGAATTACTACTGGTTCAGGAATGTGTTCAATCTGGCGTAAGACTTGATACCGTATCGACTGATGGTAAAAACCCCATATGTCAAAGTATTGCGCGCAATGTGCCGAGCATCGCCGAATTTTTAGTACTACACTGTAGCCATTTAAGCAATGATTTCACCTATGGCACTTTAACACTTGCTATGAAAGAATTGATTGCTAAAAATACATCCCTTACTTGGCCAGATGAATATACATCATTATTCACCGCACTGGTGAAAAAAATAGGTTTACTTAACCAGCCCTATCTAACCTCTGAAGCTGAAGAAGCTAGTTATAAATGTTCCTTTTGGACAGTTATTCGTAATAACCCAGTCTATAGCTATTATAAAACCGTTTCATTTGGTTTATTTTCGCAACCAATAGGTGGTGCTACTCCCACCCTTGGTAAAAATCAAATTGGTTTACTGGATGCACCACTTGCGCTACGTCAATTGTGTGTGGAACTAGGTGCTGATCCAAATGACCCCGATTTCCAAGGTGGCATTGAATTAATTACTGCAGTTAATAATGATTGGTATGAATATGCTGAATTGCTGATTCGAAAAGGCGCAAATGTCGACGCCATCGATAATGAACTCAACACCGCATTACATATCGCAGCTGCAGCTGGCAAATTGAATTTTGTTGATTTACTCTTGCGCAATGGTGCCAAACAATTTATGAACGAACATGATCAATCACCAATGCAACTCGCGCAAGATAATGGGCATGCTAATATAGCTCGCCGCTTACAAGCTGCCGCA
>CAYSGV010000135.1:0-7532 GCA_964430685.1 uncultured Gammaproteobacteria bacterium | reverse complement strand
TATCGAGCCGTACCGTTATTATCGGTGACACGTTCTTCAACATATATATTTTTGGCTGGTTCCATCACATAATGGTCATGTCTTCTAACTTCATCGGCATCTAGTGGCAATAGTTCATAGTCTGTTTTGCCAATGACATCGGTTGATTGCAGATCAGGGTCCAGTCGAAAATTATTAGAACCGATGTAAACACCTTCTTTATTTTTCCAATAAAGAACACCAGGCATACTTGAGACAATTTCTTCCAAAAAGGCAATTTTGGATTTGAAATTTTTGCCTATATGCATAAACATATCTGATCGGGAATAGGCGGTAATATCATTGGCAATACAGATTAAACCTACAATCTCTCCTTGTTCGTTGCTAATTGGAGATTTATTAACATTGAACAAATAGGTTTTATCACCAATGGTGTATTGTTCTAAAAATGAGTAAGGCGTAGCTGTCTGCAAAACTTCAAGGTCGTTTGAATGATTAGATTCTGCCTCATTGGCAGCCAATAGGTCAAAATCAGTTTTTCCCACAATTTCATTGATAATGCCCGAATTGTATAATAGGTCAAGGAATGCCTGAGACCCTCCTTGATAAAGGCCTTCGGTATCTTTCCAAAATACCAGCCCAGGTAAGCTTTCTAGCTTGATTTTACAGGTATTTTCATTTCCAAGCGAAAGCTTTTTTATCACCTCATTCCCCATACCTAAGCCACCTTTTAGTGCACAGCATAACCAATTGAATAAAAGTATAGATATTTTTTGAAAATGCATTAAAATCAATTGATGTCCGAGGAATAACTATATCTTAAAGCATAGTTTTAACGCAACAATTATAACATGTAATAAGCGTAGGGTAATCAATTAGAAGAGTAATATGAAAACAGAAAACCTAAAAGGAATTGAGGACAAAGGCTTTTCATGCTACATCATGGGTGAAGATACCTTAATTTTACACTGTGCTGAAATGCTACTGGCGCATAATGTAGCTATATTAGGCATCATCTCTAACCAATCTATGGCAGAGCGATGGGCTCAAAGGTATGCAATTAACTACTATTCTAGCGTCCCGGAATGGTTTGAATTAGCAAAAAACGCGCATTTTGATTACTTATTTAGTATATTAAATAGCAAAATTCTAGGAAAAGACATTATCAGGCTGCCCCAGAAGGGTGCCATTAATTACCACAATTCTTTATTACCTAAATATGCGGGTGTGCACGCAACTTCGTGGGCTATCTACAATTGTGAGCCAAGACATGGAATTACTTGGCACTTTATGACTGAACAGATAGATGAAGGTGATATTGTTAAGCAAAGTCTAGTCGCGATTACACCACAAGAAACCGCACTTTCGTTAAATATAAAATGTCTCCAGGCTGCAGGAACTGCATTTAATGAATTGATCACTGAATTGCAAAATAATACAGCAAAACGTTTACAGCAAGACCAACATGAAAACTCCTATTTTAGTTATCGTGATAAATTACCCGGAAATGGGCTTATCAGTTGGCAGAAATCAGCAGAAGAAAATGAACGATTGTTCCGAGCCTTGAATTTTGGGAATTATACGAATCGTCTCGGTTCTATTAAATTATTCGTTGATAACGAAGTTTATATTCCACAATATTTAAAAATTAGTGGAAAACTCTCAGAAGCTAAACCCGGGACGATAGTTCAATTATCCTCTACATTAATGCAGATTGCTACTACGACACATGATCTAATACTCGGAGATTTTTTAAAACTTGATGGCGAAGCATTCTCCCTTGATAGCATGTGTTTGCTACATAAACTTTCAGTTGGAAAAACATTAACAAATTTATCAGAACATAGCTTGAAAATGATACAAACGGCTGCGTCAGAAAGTGCAATAAACGAATTTTATTGGGTTAAGCAGTTAGCGGAATTTCATACTTTAGATGGTGGGTATTTAGAAAATTTTAGAGTTAAATCACATATAGAACATAATAATAAACCTGAAAATATTTTGCAAATACCCGTGAAAAAATTAATTAAACTTATTCAAAATAATACAAAACAAGATTCAATTGAATATGTCATCTTCTCGCTTATATTCGTATATTTTCTTAAATTAAATCATTTACAGCAATATAGTGTGCTATATCAAGATGATGAAATCAACAATGATCTAAAGCCATATTATACCCCATATCTTCCTATTAATTTTAGTTTTGATATTAATTATACTTTTGATGAAATTATAGATAATGTTAAACAAATATTTAATCAAGCTAAAGAGCATGGTCGATATTTGAAAGATGTATATCATCGATATCCTGAGTTAAAAAGCTGGAATTCAATACCTAAGTTATACCTATTTTGTAATATTAAAATCCCTCAAGAATTAACAACAAATTCTGATTTATGTATTCATCTTGACGCTGCTAATTGTATACTTTCATTTCACTTCGCCAACCAAAGCCAAAAGAAGCAACTTAATTTTTTAGTGCAGAAATTTTCTGAGCGCCTAGAGAGCATATATGCACAGTTTGTTAACAGACAAATGAAATTAAAAAATATCTATATAGTTTCTGCAGAAGAATACCAAGACCTGATTTACACTAAAAATATAGAGAGTAACAGCGATGCTATTAATTTCAGCTTAAATGATATTTATTATGAGCAATTGAAATATTCCGCAACTCGGCCGGCAATATATTATAACGGTCGTATAATTAGCTACCAAAAACTGGATAAGCTTTCCGATCAAGTTGCGCAATACTTAATTAAACAAAAAATTAACTTAGGTGATCGTATCGTTATCTTAATGAATCGAAGTTCTGATTTTGTGATTACTATATTAGGTATTCTTAAAGCCGGTGCTGTCTATGTTCCAATTGACCATAACAATAAACTTAATACAATTAATTACATTATAACTGACACCAGTGTAAAACTGATTATTACTAACCAAAATCTGGATAAACTTAAAGATATTAATATTCCTGTAGTTGAATTTGAAACAATTCTCTCTTATAAAAATAAAACCAAATATAATTCTTTTCCTACATTATCTCCTCAAAGTATTGCATATATTATGTATACATCAGGTTCAACCAATAAACCTAAAGGTGTAATTATTCGTCATCAAAACATTAGCCGAGTAACTAAAAACGCTAATTTTATCAACATTAATGCTGATGATCGTATTGCTTTTGCTGCTAACATCGCTTTTGATGGCTCAACATTTGAAATTTGGAGTGCTTTATTAAATGGTGTATGTTTAGTCTGTATTCCTAACGATGTACTCCTTTCTTCAGAATTACTAGCAAGTTTTTTAATAGAACAAAAAATCTCAATACTTTTTATAACTACTCGACTTTTTGAAAGTCATTTTGAAAATTGTCCAGATATGTTTCGTACACTTAATTATTTATTATTTGGTGGAGAATCGCTATCTGCTGAAAAAATTAATCGGCTTGTCAAAAACAGAAAATGGATGCCTAAGCATCTGATCAATGTTTATGGCCCAACAGAAACAACAATATTTGCTACTTGGCATGAAATTATTTTACCATTACATAACAGAGAAACGGTTCCTATTGGTAAAGCAATATCTAATACTCAGCTCTATGTTTTAGATGCGAGTATGCAGCCCTTACCTGAAGGAGCGATTGGCGAGCTTTATATTGGCGGTGAAGGTGTAGCCAATGGATATTTAAATAATCAACATTTAACGCAGGAGCATTTTTTATCAGATCCATTTAATAATATATCTGATAAAAAAATATATCGCTCAGGTGATATTGTACGATGGTTACGAGGAAACGTACTTGAATATTTAGGTCGCATGGACCGACAAATTAAAGTACGTGGTTTTCGGGTAGAGTTAAGTGCGATTGAATCTACCTTACTTGCACATAAAGAAGTACGACAATGTTTGGTTCAAATTAAGCATGTAAAAAATCAGCCTATGTTAGTTGCTTATATTGCAGGCTATCATAATCGTACAGTTCCTTCAGTTGCAAAAATACGCCAATATTTGACGCAAGAATTACCCAATTATATGGTCCCTAATTATTTTGTTATGATCAATGAATTTCCTTTAAATGCAAATGGTAAAACAAATGTGCATCGACTACCAATGCCAGACCTACAGCATCGAATTGAGGATAGTGAATATGTCGCTCCAATAACAACTACAGAGAAGACTTTAGCAACGCTATGGACAGATTTATTAGGGGTGTGCCAAATAAGTGTACATGACAATTTTTTTAATTTAGGTGGCCATTCTCTTTTGATTACAAATATGATAATACATATACGCTCATTATTTCAAATTGATCTTAGCGTCAGTCAAATATTAGATCATCTTACTATATCATCTCTTGCTAAACTTATTGAACAAGCACATGACATAAAAGTTCCTTATTCTGTTAATTTGGAATTTACTAATGATGCGTTTTTATCTGAAACAATCTCTGCATCTACATTACCAAACAATAAAGGCAAGCAACCTCCTGAAAATATTTTTTTAACAGGTGCTACTGGATTTCTTGGTTGTCATCTAATACACACATTGATTAAACAAACGCGGGCAGATATTTATTGTTTGGTACGTAGTCCTGATGAATTTGAAGGTATGCAGATAATTAAGCAAAAGATGCAAATGCAATGTTTAGCAACCAATGAATTATCTAAACGAGTAAAAGTTGTAGTCGGCGATCTATCTCGTGAGCATTTTGGATTATCTGATAATCAGTTTGCTCATCTTGCCAATACTATAGATGCAATCATACATAATGGCGCACAAGTTAATCATATTTATAATTACAATGCATTAAAAACTGTAAATGCTTATTCCATTACCAGTATTTTAGAATTAGCGTGTCAGGTTAAACAAAAATCCATACATTATGTTTCCACACTTTCAGCAGTGGTTGATAAAGATGTCACAGGTCAATATCTTGAAGATTTTCCACGCCAAGTGCCATATTCACTGCATACAGGCTATAATCAAAGCAAATGGGTAGTGGAAAAAATACTAGGTGAAGCGCGTCAATTAGATTTGCCAATTAATATATACCGACCTGGTTGGATAACTGGTGAACAAAAATCAGGTATTTTTCCGTTTAGCCATAACCAGTTTGCATGCTTACTTAAAGCATGCATAGATTTAGGCTATGCTCCAAATGTGTTTACCGGTTTAAATATATTGCCAGTGGATTTCTTAAGCCAAGCAATAGTACATGCTGTATGCTCAGCGGAAGAAATTAATAATGTTTATAATTTTGTTTCTCCGCACAAGGTAAGTTGGGTACAATTAATAGAATGGATTAATCAAATGAATTACCCTGTGCAAATAATTCCCTTATCTGAATGGCTTAAATCTATTGAGGTTATTACTAATTCACATCCATTTTTTCCTTTTCTGCCACTATATCTTGACCCAGTATATTGTGCAAACAATCCGTTTCTGCAAAAAGCGAATGAATATATAGATCATAACTCTGATCGCCTATTGAATCAAATGGGAGTTGAGTATCCTGCATTTTCAAAACAAGTGTTGCAAGTATATTTTAATTATTTAGTCGATAATGGTTTTATCGTAAAACGTTGTAAAAATCATATAAATGACACAAAAATAGGAGAAAGCGTATGTTAAGTGCTAAAGAATGTGCACAGCCACTGTCCCTTTTGCAAACAACATCTATTGTACCAATTGGCTTTGGTACAATGGGTGCAGTTGATGTTTATGCTCACACATTAGCTGACGATAAAACGCTTGAATTGTTTATTGCAGTATTAGGATCTGGTTGTAATTTTATCGATACGGCTCTTATTTATGGTGACGGTAAAGCTGAACAGCTACTTGGCGAAGCAATGAAACGATTAGGGCTAAACCGTAGTAATCTATTCCTATCAACAAAAGGTGGTTTATACAGAAAAAATGGACAATTTGTTACCAATGGTAAAGCCGAAGCTATTAAGGAACATTGTGAGGCCAGCTTAAAGCGCTTAGGTACTACCTATATTGATGTTTATTTTATTCACCGACTTGATCAAAGTACAAATTTAACAGAAAGTTTATCTGCACTAGTTAACTTACAGAAACGTGGCTTAGTGCGATTTATTGGTTTGTCAGAAGTTGACAAAGAGGTAATATATCAGGCTAATCAAATATTAAAATCATTGGGTAGCAAGCTAGATTTCATCCAAAATGAATATTCCTTGATGAGTAGAGATGTGGAGTGTGACGGCGTACTGCAACTGTGCGCGGAATATGGGATCACCCTTGTTGCTTATAGTCCGATTGGGCGTGGATTATTTAGTAGTAAAAATGGGCAATATTTTGATGAATTACCGAGTAATGATATACGCAAAGCAGTGCTACCGCGCTACCAACCTGGAAATATAGAACATAATATTGAACGACTCACTGCTATTAGAATGATAGCGGAAGCTCATGAATGCACCGTGGCACAGTTAGCATTAGCATGGCTTTTAGCTCAGGCATGTCGTTTAAAAGTATCAATCATCCCCATACCTGGCACAACGAGTTTGAATCACTTTAAAGAAAATATGCGAGCAAAAGATGTATTTCTATCTGTTGAAACGCTTGATACATTAGATCGACTTTATCCTTTAAATACATTTAATGGAATACGCTGGCCTAGCGGATTAATTAAAAGTGAATTACAGCTAAGTCTAGAAAGTACATTACCCGGGCAAACAGAAGCTAGATTGCCTAGGACAAGTGGAACAGTTAGAAACAATGAATCTGTATCTTCTTTGATGGCATTACCGAGAACGACAACTACTGTGATAACTGCTGCGAGCTCAAATGTATCTGTAAAATCTGATACAAATAGAAAAAATATAGACATGACGCATTTGCAGATGTGAAATGAATGAACGGATTAATTAGTGTTTTACGGCACGATTCCCTGAGCAATATTGTATTAGTATTCTTTTAAGTTTTAATTTATCTATTGGTTTAGTAAGCACGCAATTCATGCCAGATTCAAGAAATATACGATTGTCATCATCAAATACATGCGCGGTTACAGCGATAATAGGTAAATGTGAACTACTAATGCCGATATTACGGATATTTTTCGCTAGCGTTATACCATCTATATCTGGCAACGATATATCCATGAGTACAATATCATAATAATTATTTTTGACGAGCTCGAATACATCCTTACCATTATCAGACCATTCTACTACACAGCCAAAATCATCTAACATTGATTTAAGCACAATGTAATTTAATTTATTGTCTTCTACAACAAGCACATGGTAGTTGAGTAAAGAACTATCAATATCATCTTTCTTAGTTGACTGCGAGAATTTTTTGCCTTTGGTCACAATTTCAATGGGTAATGTAAAGCGAAATGTAGAGCCAGAACCAATTTGGCTCTCAACTGTTATTTTTCCATCCATAAGTTCAAGTAGTTGTTTGCAAATTGCTAAACCTAATCCAACACCGCTGTAGCGACGAGTGTATTTTGAATCAACTTGAACAAAATCTTCAAAGATAATTTGTAATTTATCTTCCGCGATCCCAATACC
>CAYSGV010000134.1:0-7708 GCA_964430685.1 uncultured Gammaproteobacteria bacterium | reverse complement strand
TGCGTAACCTCTCGGCGCATTCCCAATTTAAGCGTGTTTCCCGTTGACTGCAGCATGCGTACATCAACTTTACAAAATTCGGTATTAAATTGTATTAATTTGGCTGTAGTGCTTGTTCGAAAAGAACGCCCCATACCCAATACATAAATTGCTTCCAATAAACTGGTTTTCCCCGCACCATTATCGCCGTAGAAAAAATTGAATTCCGGAATTAACTCAATTTCTGTGGGTTGCAGGTTTCTGAAATTTTGCACTGAAAGCGTTTGAATATGCATGCTTCGCCTAAAAAATTACCGATGTGTATACAATAATTAAGTATAAACGGAAGCCTTAAGACAAGAAACTAAGATTAACATTCCTTCGATAAGATTATGGCTGCATGGGCATAATCACTGCTAACAAACCTGGATCATTTTCAGTGGTTATCAGTACGCCTGTTTGGGCATTGCCAAAACAAAAGCGTACCGGCCCTTCAGGAAAAGCAGATAATACATCCAATAAATATTGCACATTCAGCACAATGGTAAAATCTTCCTGCGCATAATCGACAATCAAATTCTCTTGCGCTTGTTCTTGCTCAGGATTTTGCGCAAATAAAACCAATTGATTTTGTGTTAATTGCCATTGTACTCCTTTATGGGCTTCATGCGATAAAATAGCTATTCGCTGTAAGGTTGCTTTTAATAAGTCTTTTTCAATATTAATGATTTTGTCATGTTGCCGGGGGATGACTTGTTGGTAAGGCGGATATTGACCGTCAATTAATTTGGTTAATAATTTTAATTGCTGACTCGCCACCAAAAAATGCCTTTGTGCGAATTCTATATGAATTTCTTGTGGTTCAGTTGCCAATAGGCGCAAAATTTCGCTAATTGCTTTTCGGGGTACAATCACGCGCGCTGGTTTAGATAATGGATTCTCTTGGTTTAATTTTGTTAACGCCAACCGATGCCCATCGGTTGCAACCGCACAGATTTCAGTAGCGCTTATTTCTAATAACATACCTGTTAAATAAAAACGTACATCTTGTGTCGCAATTGCATAATAAGTCTTAGCAAGTAAATTCTGTAGTTGCTCGGAGGCTATCTTAATACTTTGTTTTTCAGTGTCACTGGCGGCGAATTTAGGAAATTCAGCTGCAACAAAAGTGCTTAGCACAAAACGTGAGTCTGCAGCAGTAACGGTCAAGCGTTGATTTTCAAATTGACACTGTAATATCGCTTCCGAAGGAAGTGCACGGCAAATCTCCAGCATTTTTTGTAAGGGTAAGGTTTCTTGTAGTGGCGGATAACTTTGTTGTAACTGAAATTGATGTACAAGCTCAATTTCTAGATCGGTGCCTGTTAAGGTGGCCACATTTTCATTAACTTCCAACAATACATGCGCCAAAATGGGTAGGGTTTGCCGACGTTCCACCACACCAGCAACCGCTTGTAACGCATGTAAAAGTTGCTTTGCTGTAAAGGTTAGTGTAGCCATAAACATCCGCTCTTTAAGAATTGAGATTTAAGTTAGCTCGTTAAAATTCGTAACAGATTTTTATAATCTTCCGTAATATCAACATCAATATTAATTGCATTTTTAATTTTCCGACAAGCATGCAATACAGTAGTGTGATCTCTACCCCCGAATGCATCACCAATTTCAGGGAAGCTGTGTTGCGTTAACTCTTTTGCTAAAGCCATAGCCATTTGTCGTGGTAGCGCAATCGAACGATTGCGTCGTTTCGACATTAGGTCACTCACTTTGATTTTGTAATATTCGGATATAGTCTTAATAATATTATCAATGGTGACTAATTTATCCTGTAGCGCAATCAAGTCTTTCAATGCTTCTTTTACCACATCAATATCAATTGCTTTCCCCATGAAGTGCGCATTAGCAATCACTCTCTTTAATGCGCCTTCCAATTCACGAACATTCGACCGGATACGTTTAGCAATAAAAAAAGCAACGTCATAAGATAATTCTACATTTGATTGCTCAGCCTTGCGCATTAAAATAGCTACTCGTGTTTCTAATTCAGGTGGCTCGATAACCACCGTTAAACCCCAACCAAAACGAGATTTTAACCGTTCTTCAACACCTTTAATTTCTTTAGGATATCGGTCGCAAGTGATAATAATTTGCTTTTGTCCTTCTAACAGTGAGTTAAAGGTATGAAAAAATTCTTCTTGTGAACGATCTTTGCCAGCAAAAAACTGGATATCGTCGATGATGAGTACGCTTACGGTACGGTAAAAATTCTTAAATTCTTCCATGGTATTGGTTTGTAGCGCTTTCACCATATCCGCAACAAATCGTTCCGAATGTAAATATAATACATTTGCTGAGGGGTTGAGTTCGAGGATCCGATTACCAATTGCATGAATTAAATGTGTTTTCCCCAGTCCAACAGGACCATACACACAAAATGGATTAAAGGGACCGCCCGGTTTTTCTGCTACCTGTACCGCTGCCGCACAGGCAACTTCATTGGATGGACCGATGACGAATTTCTCAAACGTAAACATCTTATTTAGATTACTACGGCAGGTTAAACCACCGCTAACTGTCCCACTAACCTTGGCTAGATTGTTTTTTGCTATTTGATGCTCATCAATTGGTCGGGGTTTAGAAATTTCAGTATTCGGTTGGGAGCCCACAGATAAATGAACAATTACCTTATTGCCATGTTGTTCGGCCAATTCGCTTTCGTTTATGATTTGAGTAATGTGAGACAAAAAACGCTCTTTTACTCTATCCATCACAAATTGATTGGGTGCATACAAATTTAAAAAACCCTCAACCTCATTGTAAAATGGCAATAAAGGCATAATCCAAGTGACAATAGATTGCTCGGAAAACTCGTTTTTCAGCCGAACAACACAAGCATCCCAAAGTGGGCAAGTCGCGTGATTGGCCGGTTGTATGCTTGTGAATTCTTCTATACGGCTTTCTAACACTCCTCAACCTCTTTGTACTAAAAAAAATAGGTAGTCAGTTTATCGTGCTTTACCTCTATCTGCCAGTAGAAAAACTTGTGTAAATCCACTGCAATAGTTGTGATTATCTTGTTAATACTTTTATCCCCTAAAAATTATCCCCAGTCATTAAGTCTCTATACAGAAGTCATACACAGCCTGTCTTCAATAAAAAAGCATTGAATAAACGTCACTTTACTTAAGTATCCACAGAAAATGTCCACTTCTATAATGTATAATCAAGGTATAAATAAAATATTATTAAGAAAGATTAAGAGAGGCGGGTTAAAAGCCCACATACATGCTTTGAGCCTATATAAGATTCAGTATATTTTCTTTAGATTTCTAACAAGGGATTGCCAAAACACTTTTTTTTATTTAAGATTTCACCCCTTAAGCCAACATATCCAAAGGTAACGAATATGAAAAGAACCTATCAACCCAGCAAACTGGTCCGCAAAAGACGGCACGGCTTCCGTAAGCGTATGAGCACCAAAAATGGGCAAAAAGTAATCAGCCGAAGGAGAGCTAAGGGACGTTATCGAGTTAGTGCATAAAACCAATAATCAAAAAAAAACCGCATTTTTCCCTAAGGAACGCAAACTTTGCCAAAAAGAGGATTACCGTAGAAGCCAATATCAAGGGAAACGAATCAATATTGGTAAACTAACATTTTATATTCATCATAATGGCTTTAGTTATCCAAGATTGGGGGTAATCGTTGCCAAAAAGAACTATCCTAAAGCGCATCAACGAAATTACCTCAAAAGAATCATGCGAGAGAATTTTAGGAACAACCAAACGTTGCTTGATGGTCATGACATAGTCGTGATTGTTCACAGAATCAAGAACAAACAGAGCAGAACTGAAACTTTTAATGAAATTGCGGGCATATGGTACGAATTGGTCAAGTACTTAAACAAGGATTTACCCGAGTATTAAAAGGGGTAATTCGATTCTACCAATGGGGAATTAGTCCTATTTTAGGACAGAATTGCCGTTTTTATCCAACTTGTTCGCAATATGTTTATGAAGCTTTAACCCAACATGGACCAGTCATTGGACTTTGGTTAGGATGTAAACGAATCCTTCATTGTCAGCCCTGGTCTAGTGGTGGTTATGATCCAGTGCCGCTACCACGGGGACGCTGTAACCGTAAAATCAACACAATGCAGAATAAAATATGAATATGAAACAACTTCGCACTATTATACTTCTTGGCATCGTTTTCGTGGGTTATCTTTTATTTATGGCCTGGGAACAAGACCATCAAAGTATGGCGCAAAAAATCCAACCTAAAGCGATACCTACCCAAACGTTGCTGGGCAATCAGGCGACAACACCAACACAGAAAAACATTCCCAAAATTGCAATCAAAACATTAACCAAAGCTTCAAATGAACTCATCCATGTGCAAACAGATGTATTTGATTTAGTGATTGACCCTCAAGGTGGCAATATCGTCCGCTCAAATTTATTGAATTATTCACAAACCACGCAACCGGATAGCAAACCAATAGCGCTACTCAATAATCAACCAGATGATCTATATATCAATGAAAGCGGACTCTTGAGTCAAATGGGTCCTGATAACACCAGCAAACAAGCCACTTATCGTTCCGCACAAAAACAATATGTTTTACAAAAGGGGCAAGACAGCCTAAGTGTACCACTCGTTTGGCAAAGTCCTGATCATGTCACGGTTACCAAAACATTTATTTTTAAAAGAAATGATTATCAAATTAATGTTGCTTATGAAGTTAATAATCAGTCTAACAAAAATTGGTCTGGGCAATCCTATTTGCAGTTTAAACGTAAAAAGCCGGAATCGACATCAGGTTTTTTTGGTTTTAGCACCTACACCGGCGGTGCCATTTCAACGGATGAAAAACCATTTGAAAAAATCAATTTTGATGATATGGCTAAGCAAAACTTAGATGAAGTAACTAAATCGGGTTGGGTGGCGATGGTGCAACAATACTTTATCGCTGCAGCGATCCCACCGGCAAAACAAAACAATCGTTACTATACCATTGATGATGGCGATGATATTTACACATTAGGAACCATTGGACCGGTATACAATGTTGGCCCGGGCGAAAAATATACCATTGCTAATAAAATTTATGTTGGCCCGCTCGATACTGCCATTCTTAAAAAAGTTGCACCCCATCTAGAATTAACAGTGGATTATGGATGGTTTTGGTATATATCGTCCGCATTATTTTATTTGATGAAATTTATTTATAGTTATGTTGGAAATTGGGGTTGGGCAATTGTCTGGTTAACCGTTTTATGTAAGATTGTTTTATATCATCCTTCAGCAGCAACTTATCGCTCTGCTATTCGTATGCGGCATTTACAGCCTAAAATACAAGCATTAAAAGATCGATTTAAAGATGATCGTATGGGTTTACAAAAATCAATTGCTGAACTCTATAAAACTGAAAAAGTAAATCCATTAGGTGGTTGTTTGCCTTTATTACTGCAGCTACCAGTATTTATTGCACTCTATTGGGTCATTATAGAAAGTGTTGAACTTCGCCATGCGCCATTTGTTTTATGGATTCAAGATTTATCTGCTAAAGATCCTTATTATGTTTTACCAGCATTAATGTGCATTACAATGTTTATCCAACAACGCTTAAGTCCACCACCAACAGATCCCATGCAAGCCAAGGTGATGTATTTAATGCCAATCTTTTTCACATTTTTGCTTATTAATTTTCCAGCTGGATTAGTGTTGTATTGGGTAGTCAATAATGTTTTATCGATCTTGCAACAATGGTTTGTGAATGAAACTTATAGTGGCAATAATAAAACTGAAAAAAATAGTCTTAGCAAGAAAATAAAATTGTTTGCTAAAAAAGATTAATGGAACAATATACTGATACCATTGCAGCGATCGCTACACCAGTAGGATTTGGTGGGATTGGTATCATTCGTATCTCTGGTCCTCAAACAAAAGAGATTGCGCAGCAAATAATAAAGGAAATTCCAACGCCAAGATTTGCTCATTTTTGTGAGTTTTATGATGAAAATAATGCAATACTCGACCAGGGCATAGCTTTGTATTTCTCAGCACCGAATTCATTTACCGGTGAAGATGTTTTAGAGTTACAGGGGCATGGCGGCGTAACCATTCTTAATATAATCCTACAGAGAATATTATCTCTCGGAGCGCGCATGGCAGAGCCGGGAGAATTTAGTCTACGCGCATATTTAAATCATAAAATAGATTTAATTCAGGCGGAAAGCATCTGTGATTTAATTCAAGCCTCGTCAACGCAAGCAGCCAAAGCAGCCATACAATCTTTACAAGGTGTATTTTCGCAAAAAATTAATAGTAATTTAAAAGAATTAATAGCGTTACGTGTGCAAGTGGAAGCAATGATTGATTTTCCTGAAGAGGAAATCGAACCGGTTTTTAATAATAGGCTATTGGAACAACTGTATGCACTTTATGAAAATATAAACGAAATCTGTTCCGTAGCAGCGCAAGGAAAATTATTGCGCGAAGGGTTAATAATTGCCATTGCAGGTAAACCCAATGTGGGTAAATCAACTTTACTCAATCAACTCTGTGGTGAAGAAATCGCTATTGTCAGTTCTATTGCGGGAACTACACGCGATCTGATTCGCGAACATTGTTTGCTGGACGGTGTGCCAGTACAGTTAATTGACACAGCGGGCATTCATGAAACCAATGATGTAATTGAGCAAGAAGGAATTAAGCGTGCCAGAAACGCAATCGAAAATGCACAACTTACTTTAATTTTGTTGGAAGCCTCAGTTAATGCACAAGTAACTACTGCACAAGAAATTCAAGATTTACTCAAAAATAACGAGCTTGGACAAAATAAAATATTAGTTGTTAAAAATAAAATTGATTTAGTGCAACAAAATGCAGAAGTAACTGAAGAAAATGACATAATAACAATTTGTTTGTCTGCAAAAACGGGTGCCGGCATTGATTTATTGAAACAACAAATTAAATTATTATTAGGTATTCAAAATAATTCAGAAGGTGTTTATTCTGCGCGTTCGCGCCATATAACCGCATTACAAAAAGCGAAGGAACATTTAACTAATGCGCTAACACAATTTCAACAAAGTAAAGCTTATGAATTATTAGCTGAAGACTTACGACTCTGCCAAGCAGAACTTAATAAAATAACAGGTGAATTTGGCACGGAAGATTTATTAGGTGAAATCTTTTCTACTTTTTGCATTGGCAAATAAACTGACTTTTCCTATTTAGCCACGCCAGAAATCAGGTACAAGCAGTACCAGTACAGTGAAAATTTCTAAGCGACCGATCAACATCGCAAAAGTTAAGATCCATTTAGCGGCATGGTTTAATGCACCAAAGGATTCAGATACTTGACCAATGCCAGCACCAGCATTCGCCAAACAAGCGGCTAAGGCACCAAATGCGGTGGTAAAATCTAAGCCGCAAGCAAGCAACCCTAAAAGTAATAATGCAAATGCACCGAAATAAACAGACATGAACCCCCACATTGCTTGCACAACATGATTGGGTAATATTTGATTACCAAATTTCACTGGTACGACCGCATGGGGATGGATGAGGCGTTTGATTTCCAATTCACTTTGTTTAAAGAGTAACAAAATACGAATCACTTTAGCGCCACCTGCCGTTGAACCGCCACAACCACCAATCAATGCCGCAAACATAATGAGTACCGGAATATAAGAAGGCCAATAACCAAATGGTTGTGTAA
>CAYSGV010000133.1:0-7760 GCA_964430685.1 uncultured Gammaproteobacteria bacterium | reverse complement strand
GATTTGTAAAGAGCCAAACAAATATTGAATGCAGATAATTATGGGCTCGAAAATGTTAAAGATCCTATCGTTGAATTTCTTGCTGTGCAACAACGTGTCAAAGAACCGAAAGGACAAATTCTTTGTTTGGTTGGACCTCCAGGTGTGGGTAAAACTTCGCTGGGTAAGTCCATTGCCAAAGCAACAGGACGTAAATTTGTGCGTGTCTCATTAGGTGGTATTCGTGATGAAGCAGAAATTCGTGGTCACCGCCGTACTTATATTGGCTCGATGCCAGGCAAAATTATTCAAAAATTGGCTAAAATAGGTGTACGCAATCCACTTTTTCAGTTAGATGAAGTCGATAAAATGGCGATGGATTTTCGTGGTGATCCGGCATCTGCATTATTAGAAGTGCTCGATCCCGAACAAAATAATACATTTAACGATCACTATCTAGAAGTGGATTATGATTTATCCGAAGTCATGTTTGTCACAACAGCAAACACGTTGGATATTCCCAAACCGTTACTCGATCGTATGGAAGTCATTCGTATTCCTGGTTATACAGAATATGAAAAAGCTCATATCGCCAGACGTTATTTTGTGCCCAAACAAATCGAGTTAAATGGGCTAAAACCCAATGAAATAAATATTGCTGATAGTGCAATTATTACGATGATTCGTTATTACACGCGTGAAGCAGGCGTGCGTAATTTAGAACGTGAATTGGCCAAAGTCTGTCGCAAGGTGCTAAAAGAGATCTTACTTGGTCGCAAAAAGCAAAAAGATAAAGAAGTTAAAACGGTTGTCGTCACCGCGCGAAACCTAGAAAAATATTTAGGGGTGAAAAAATTCCGTTATGGCTTAACCGATGCGCACGATCAAGTAGGTCAAGTCAAAGGCTTAGCTTGGACCGAGTCAGGTGGTGATCTGTTAACGATTGAAGCGGCCGCTGTTCCGGGTACTGGAAAATCGATTTACACCGGCCACTTGGGCGAAGTGATGCAAGAATCCATTCAAGCGGCAATGACTGTGGTGCGTAGTCGTGCCCATGGTTTTGGTGTTAAAAAATCGTTTTTTGAAAAACATGATATCCATGTCCACGTACCTGAGGGCGCTACACCTAAAGATGGCCCCAGTGCAGGTATTAGCATGTGTACGGCATTAGTTTCTGTGTTAACACATATCCCTGTGCGTGCAGATGTTGCAATGACTGGTGAAATCACTTTACGTGGTGAAGTCCTGCCTATTGGCGGTTTAAAAGAAAAATTGGTCGCGGCACATCGTGGTGGCGTAAAACGAGTGATTATTCCGGAAGAAAATCGCAGCGATTTGAAAGAAATTCCCGCTAAGATTAAACATGATTTAGACATTAGGCCAGTTCGCTGGATTGATGAAGTTTTAGCATTAGCTTTAGCGCGCATGCCTGAGCCACTGAGTGAAGAGGAAATTGCTCGCGAAAACATGAGTGATGCTGCGCTCAATAAATTAAAAAAGCGTAAAGATCCGGGTGATGAGACAGAAATCAGACACCATTAATTTGTATTTCTAGAACCAGCGACTATCATTCAAACGATTGCGACGAATTTCATGGAGGAATTTCGAATGTTGCACCGCTGGTTACAAATTTGTCTGTTGGTTTCAGCTAGTCTATTGAGCACGGTTACCTTGGCCCAACCTCCAGTGATTGCCTCTGTAAATTATCAAGAGAAGCATCCCGATATCCCGGATATGGTCTTGGATGCGGCTGTAGCACGCCCCCTCTATATGGGCGCAACAGTAGTTGGGGCAGCGTTGTTTGTGGTTACGCTTCCCTTTAGTTTGTTTGGCGGTAATGTGAGCGAGGCCGGCCAGACCTTAGTCGCAATGCCTGCACACAATGCACTGGGTCGTTGTTTGGGTTGTGTTACCCCAATTGATCATTAGATTTGTTTCGACCTTCTAAACCCGTCTTTATCCTTCTTCCATTACTCAGCACATCCGAATTTTCTTTTGTTTTTCAACGCTATTTAACATTTCCTTAAGAAATTAAGCGTAAGATTAACAATAGAAAGAGATCTATATACAGATCTTTGAGAGTGAGGTGCAACCATGCCATTGACCACAGTCATACAGCAGTTAAAAAGGGAAGATGGATTAAGCAAGGCAGCTCTTTCGTTAATTGAATATTTAGATAGAGGCGCAACCCATATCTTTAGGGATAGTAGGGAAGCGATCCTTCATTTTGCTTTAGATAAAGATAAAGCGAGATATAATCAGTTTTATGCTAATCATCAGCAACGTATTCTAAAATCGGATGGCGCAGTCATTCGACTCGTTTCCAATAGTTATGCGCAAAAAGATGACGGCACGCCTATTCATCCTGGACGGCATGCTGATGAACATATGTTACAGCAGCTTATTTTACTCATCGCTACTATAAATAAAGGCGGCGCTGTTTCAAGCGCTAGGAGTGTTGACCGGGTAATTGATTTTGATGTTCCAAGTTTAAATGCAAGCCAGCTTGCCGGTTTCAACCTTAATGAAGTTGCTAAATTTGCATTTCTGCAATATTTCCGAGAAGGATTAAATATCGCTGATGCTTGGCATGTTGAACTACTTAAATCACTCGATAAAATGACTGGCGCGGAAGCAGCTAGTGCACAAACAAATCTTGTTATTTATTTCCCCATGCTGATTGCTATTTATTTAGAAACATTTAAAAGCTTTAGAGATCCCAAAGCTTTGCAATTATTGCAACAAAATGATCCAGATCTTTTCCTTACTTTAGCATCCACACTTACCGCTTTTGCTTATGAACTCGACCTATGGTTTGAATTTTTTACCATAGCGATTAATGAGGGTCGTCTCGATCAAATTGGTGAAGATAATTTACGTAATATTAGAAATTGGTGTACACAATACCGCCAACAATTTTCTTCCACATTTAAAAAAGAAAATCCTGTTTTGCCACTACAAACATTGGAGAGTTATGCGCAATTACTGGGTAATATTCATGAAATGAAACACCCAGAATTAAATACCGCCGTATCGTATCCTAAATTACAAAAGAATATGTCTTTACACTTGCAAAGCTATGCGGGTTTTATTAAAAATAATTGGGGCAAGATACTAATTGGTGGGCTAATCATCACTGCATTGGCCGCAGGTTTTATAACATTGTGTGTGCTGATGCCACCCTTAGTTTTATCATTACCGGTAATCGGAAAAATACTTACTATTGCTTCACCCTTTGTGATTAAAGCAATTAGCTTTTTAGGTAGCTGGCTCGGTAGCACGCTGCTTGCACAAGCAGGTGGTTATGCTATTGGCGCTTCAGCTGTTATTGTTGCAGCTGAAATTACTTCTGCCATCGTTGCTAATTTAGGATATGCTGCTAAGAAAGCATATCAGTCACTCTTTAATATTATTCCGATACTGAAAGGTGTAGAACCTAGAAAAGCACCGGTAATACTTGCTAGCCAAGCAGACGAAACTGAAGAATTAGCTGCTGCACCGGTCGCTGAGGCCACACGTGAAGACATACATGAAGAAATTAGCATCAGCCGTGTAGTTGTGCAAAGCGAGACGCTAAGCCCCGCAAGTCCTGCTTCTACAGTCGATGTTACTTCAGGACAAAGTAACAACACTGGTTTATCATTTATTATGAAATGGTGGCAGGGACGTGGTGAGCCGCAAAAAATGCCAATTTTACAGGATGATAAAGAACGACTTGTTCCAAGTTCAAAGTCTGAAATGAATAAATCTAAATAACGGCAAAATTAAAAAAGTATTGGTTTTCTAATCAATGCTTGGTAAAATTGTTTTACTGTATTGGGTTACATATTTACTTGGAGAGTATTTAAGATGGGTATAAACGCGCAGGAACAAAAAGAAAATATAAGTAATGAAACATTGGCACACATGAGTGCAAAGTTACTTGAATGGAGTAGTACAGTTAAACTATGCGTTCAAAATTCAACAATACTTACCATTGCGCGTGCGTTAATGGATTTAGATAATTTATTGCAATTATCAAAAAAACAACTTGATTTAGCTATTGATTGGAAAAAATTACCAAAACTTACATTGATCCAAAATACAACAACCGAAATATTTAAGAGTATGCTTATATCCAGTTATTTCTTATCGGTTGGCACAGAATTTAAGCACATTCGTGAAGCACTTAGTGCTTGGAGCAATAATCAACCACAAAGAAACAATTTTAAAATGCAATTTAATGTGACTCTAGATCAATTAGAAACTAATATTTTAAAATTATCAACACATCCATTAAATAATGCCAAACAATGTCATTTTCAACCACAACCAACTGTTAACACACAACCAACAGTTCCAGTAAGTTTGCGATTGCAATCTTAAAGAACCCTCATCCGGCTTCGCCACCCCGCGATAAAGAACACGGGATAGGCTCTTCTCTCGCCTTCGATCCGCAAAAGGATCTCAATCACTCAATATTCTCCATTGCGATTAATTCCACCGTGGCAGAATTATCTTTAATTAAAGATAATGGCAGTTGCTGCAAACGTTCAGGGTTATGAATAGGGTGTACCACAGCAAGTGCATCATAATGTTCCGAATCTTGTGTCGCAACAATTAAAAGAGTGAATAACCGTTCCGATGTTTGCGAATGAATGGCTAAAATATCACCAGCAGATAATGTTGAGTCCTGTTTTATTGTTTGCAAATGCACACGTGCCAAATGTTCTTTACTTTTACCACGATAATGCAAGCGTGCGATGATTTCCTGGCCCAGATAACAACCCTTTTTTAAACTCACACCACCGGCATTGATAAAATTAATACTAGCGGGCGTGAATAATTCAGATGTTGCTTGTTGAATTTCAACGAATGCTGCATTGATATTAGCTTGCTGCCAAATTTGTTCATTTTCCTGTATTGAAATTTCATTACCATCGGCGTTTAATTTTTCTGCACTGATAATTAACCAGCGCGGTTGCTGATTGTTTATTTTGATGGCACAAATATTTTTCTTGAATTTTATTGCACTCGCATGTTGTGGTAATTCCATATATTGTTGTGAGAATTGATTGGCTGGATCTTCACCGGTAAAACCATAAATATGATATTGTGCAGAGACGTCATCAAATACAACTTGTGCACGTAAAATATATTTTTTTAAATGGGCTAAGATTTTGCTAATCAGATCTTTGGCCAGCAATAAAAAGTAAGCATCTTCTTGCTGCCATATTCTAAACATGGCAATCACTCTACCTTGTAGGTTACAAAATGCACCAAGTAAACTTTGTTGGTCTGATAATTCATTTAAATCACAAGTAACTAAACCTTGTAAAAATTTATGTACGTCTTTTCCAGTAAAACGTATGAGACCATAATGGTTGAGGGGAGAGAATAAACTGGTTTCGGAATTAAATGTTGTCATGATTACCTACGCAAAACTGTGTCTAGCATATTTATATCTTTCAACATAGTATTGCTTTTTAAAAGTTGGGTAAATCCCTAGTACAATTCAAAGGTATACCATGAGCCAAAATGAACTTAGTCGGATTCGCTGGCATTGCCGCCGCGGCATGTTGGAATTAGACGTGTTGCTGCAAGGATTTTTTGACCATTGCTATGAAAAGCTTACCCCCCAGCAACAAAGCCAATTCCAAACATTGCTCAATGAACAAGATGTTTACTTATATGCTTGGCTGATGGGGACCGAACAACCACCCAATGAGTTTAACGCCGCTATTGAGTTAATTAAGGCCTATGCAGCCGCTTTACCTCGAAATTAAACCCTCCCAAACCTTAAGCTGGGTATTTGGCATTATCCACCTTGCCGCAGCAGTCGGATTCTTCTGGGCAGCCATTCTTTGCCAAAACATACTCAGCCTTGCATTCATTCTGATGATCGGTGTGGTTGGGGCTAATTATTCGATCATGCTCAGAGTCCATGCCCGACGTACGAGCCCCTACTCGATTGTTGGCCTGCAGATTAGCCAGACTGGCTGGAGGTTGACCACCCGCTCTGGGACCTGTTTGGCCAATCTTAGCCTACTTTATGCTTATAGTTTGCACAGACTTGCATTTTTGCATTTTAGAAGCCATAAAAAAAGAATTAATCTTGTCTTCATAAATGAAGCATTAGACCAAAAAGAATGGCAAAAATTAAGAAAATATCTACGCTTAATGGTAGGAGAGATGTATTGATAAACAGGTTACGTAGTCTATAGGTTCGTAACCCTATTTGATGGGGGCCCCAAGTCGGGGTAGAGCAGTGCAAAAGAAGTCGCTTGATGAATATTTAATTGCCCAGGTCAAGAGGGGTGAAAAAACGGCCTTTAATATTTTGATGTTGCGCTATCAGCAAAAAGTATTAAAAATCATTGGCCGTTATGTGAAAGATCCGAATGAGGCGCTCGATGTAACCCAAGAAGCTTTTATACGCGTTTATCGCGCCTTAGATTCTTTTCGTGGCGCCAGTAGTTTTTACACATGGTTATTCCGAATTGCCATTAACACAGCTAAAAATCATGAAATGGCCAAGTCTCGTCGTCCACCAGACATTGATATTGATTATCATGATGCAGAAAGGCAGGAAGAACATAAATATTTAAATGAGAATGCATCACCAGAAAATAATTTGTTTTGCGATGAATTACAAAATATCGTACTTGAAACCATGCAAAATTTGCCTGAAGAATTGCGACATGCGGTTCTCTTACGCGAAATGGATGGTTTAAGTTATGAACAAATTTCGACATTGATGGATTGTCCGGTGGGTACCGTACGGTCACGTATCTTTAGGGCCCGAGAGCTCATTGATTCGAAGATCGATCCATTCTTGCAGGAAAAGTAGCTTAGTAAAACAAAACAAGGAGTAATCATGACACAGCCTTCATTGGAAGAACAACTGTCAGCATTAATTGATGGCGAGCTGGAAGAAGAAGAAATGGAAGCCGTTGTTAGCGCGTTATTTGAAAACCCTGAACTATTGGCTAAATTAACCCGTTATCATCAAGCGGGCCAATTAATACGGGAAATCTATTCCAACCGGCCTGAACTTCAAAATGAGCACACTGAGAGCATGCGTGCAAGTACGCAAAAGTTATTGGCGAAGTATGCCAGTATGAAAGATAAAATTGGCAAGCATCATTCGAAAAAAACTGATAAAGTGTAGCCTTATTTTTCGTATGATTAATGACTGACCAATAAATATATAAAATTAAGATTTAGGCACATACCCTTGAGTAGCGAATATCTAAAATATATCCGCAATTTTTCAATTATTGCCCACATCGATCATGGCAAATCAACGCTAGCCGATCGCTTGATTGAACATTGTGGTGCGCTTACCAAACGTGAAATGATGGCTCAGGTGCTCGATTCCATGGATTTGGAACGCGAAAAGGGTATCACCATCAAAGCACAGTGTGTCACCTTGTCTTACCAGTCCCCCGATGGCGCTACCTATAAGCTTAACTTTATTGATACCCCCGGACATGTTGATTTTGCATATGAGGTTTCGCGCTCACTGGCTGCTTGTGAAGGAGCCTTACTCGTTGTGGATGCCGCGCAAGGGGTAGAAGCGCAGACCTTGGCGGTGTGTTATATGGCCATTGACCAAGGTTTAGAAGTTTACCCCGTGCTGAATAAAATCGATTTGCCACAAGCAGAGCCGGAACGCGTGTGTGAAGAGATTGAAGAAATTATCGGTATTGAGGCGCGCGATGCCCTAAAAATTAGTGCCAAAACCGGTATGGGTATTGATGAACTTTTACAAGCGATTGTTAGCCGCATTCCTGAGCCCA
>CAYSGV010000132.1:0-7770 GCA_964430685.1 uncultured Gammaproteobacteria bacterium | reverse complement strand
TGTGGATTTCAATTTTCTATCACCTAAAGAAAAATCAGCCTCAGGTAATAATAATTCTTGTGTATTAAAAATAACGCGCGGAGCCAACGCGTTGTTATTACCCGGCGATATAGAGAAACAAACCGAACAAACCTTGGTTGCTGAGCAGACAAATGATCTTGCGGCAAGGGTCATTGTTGCACCCCATCATGGCAGTAAAACATCGTCCACGGCGGAGTTTATTGCCAATGTAAGGCCAAATTACGTCCTTTATGCTACCGGTTACCGCAATCGTTATCATTTTCCCCATAAAAAAACCGTAAAATTGTATGAAGCCATTGGGGCAACGAGTTATAATAGCGCTAAAAGTGGTCATTTGGAGATTCATTTTGATACAATGCATCTTTACGAGCCGGTTGCTTATAGGCAGCGGCGTTTACATTACTGGCATCAGCCCATTGAATAGTTAGACAAATATCATGAAAAGTCATCACGGCAATCACAAACCATATATTAAACTACGCAAACCTGTAGGCAGTGCCTGGGCAATTTATAAGCGTTTGTTTGGTTATAGCAAGCGTTATTGGCCATATTTTGTTATAGCTATTATCGCGAATATGTGTTATTCCGGCATCGATGCAAGTTTTACTTATCTATTAAAACCTCTTTTAGATAAAGGTTTTATTGAACGTGATTCAAGTTTTCTGCGCTGGGTGCCTTTCATTATTCCAATTTTATTTTTAGCACGAACGGCATTTAATTTTGCAGGTAATTATTTTATGGCCTGGGTGGGTCGTAGCGTGGTCATGCAGTTTCGACAAGATATATTTAAACATTATATGAGTTTACCTGCAAAATTTTATGATCATCATTCTTCGGGCCAGCTCCTTTCATTAATAACTTACAATACTGCACAAGTTTCCAATGCTTGTACGGAAGCAATCAGTCATTCTGTGCAATCAGCTTTCTTGGTGTTGGGTCTGATGATTGTTATGTTGAAAATTAGTTGGCAATTAACGTTGATTTTTTTCGTTACTATTCCGTTATCTGCAATAACTGTTAAATTATTGAGTCGGCGCATGCGTCGCATTAATTTGAAAATACAAGAAACAATGGGACATGTCACGCATGTTGCAGAAGAAGTCATTGAATCATTTAAGGTAGTGCGATTATTTGGTGGACAAAATTATGAAAGCGAAAAGTTTAATCATGTCACTTCCGAAACAGCCCGCCAAGAAATGAAGGCAGTGGTAACTAAATCAATCAATGTATCTACGGTACAATTTTTGGGTGTGCTGGCCTTGTCTGGAATGATTGTTATCGGAACATCTGCATCCGGTGTGCAACAATTAAGTGCAGGTTCTTTTGCCGCCATGATTGCCGCAATGTTGGCATTATTAAAACCATTAAAAGAATTAACAACCGTTAGTAGTATTATTCAACGTGGATTAGCAGGTGTTGAAAGTATTTTTGGTTTACTTGATGAACCCGTTGAAAAAGATACCGGCACCCTATCATTGCAACGTGCAAATGGAGCAATCTCTTTTCAACAGGTGAATTTTAGTTATGAACGAAATGATCCAGTTGCAATAGATGTACCCCCTGTACTAAGCAATATCAATATTGATATCAGGCCAGGTACGACGGTTGCGCTGGTTGGTCGCTCAGGTAGTGGTAAAACAACTTTAGTTAACTTATTACCAAGATTTTATGAATGTGCCAGTGGCCAAATATTATTAGACGGCGTACCCGTGCAAAATTACAAATTAGAGGATTTGCGAAATCAATTTGCATTAGTGAGTCAAAATATTACTTTATTCAATGATACCGTTGCCCATAATATTGCTTATGGACGGTTGGCACAAGAAGTCACGGAAGCCGAGATCGTTGCAGCGGCAAAAGCAGCTTATGCTATGGAATTTATTGAGTCGTTACCCAATGGCATTCATAGTGTTATCGGTGAAAATGGCGTGTTGTTATCCGGTGGCCAACGCCAACGGCTTGCTATTGCACGCGCAATTCTAAAAAATGCACCCATTCTGATTTTAGATGAAGCCACTTCAGCGCTTGATACAGAGTCAGAACGCATGATCCAAGCAGCACTTGATAAATTAATTAAAAACCGCACCACGATCATTGTGGCGCATCGTTTATCAACTATTGAAAAAGCGGATCAAATTATTGTTCTGGATAATGGTGAAATTAAAGAAAAGGGTACACACCAACAACTATTTCAGTTAGATGGTTATTATGCTAAATTTCATAAACTGCAATTTAATTTCAATCAAGATGAAAGTGCATTCTGTGAACAAATAATGCAATAGATGAAAATGGCTAAATTAAAAAGAATTAATGCAGTTAGAAATAAATTAACACTCTTTATCAGTAAGATTTGGTACCAAAATAAACCACGACATATCATTTGTTACCTTTTATGGCCATTCAGTTTAATTTATGCGTTGGCAATTATATGCAGACGATACTGTTATCAAATTCGATTATTACCAGTTCATCAATTTAATGTGCCGGTGATTGTTGTGGGGAATATTAATGCAGGTGGGACAGGTAAAACACCGTTGGTCATTTGGCTTGTTCAATATTTGCAAAACAATGGTTATAGCCCTGGCATAGTCAGTCGTGGCTATGGTATGAAAAATAATGCCGAAGTGTTATTGTTAACGGATAAAACGTTTGCGACTACTCAAACATATCCTGATGAAGCAATGGTTTGTTTTAAACGAACGCAAGCACCCATTGCTCTGGCGGCAAATCGCAGTCTGGCTGTGGAAAAACTAATCAAAGATTATCATTGTGACATCATCATTTCCGATGATGGTTTACAACACTATGCGCTCGCGCGGGATATCGAAATTGTGGTTGTTGATGGTGAACGATGGTTTGGCAATGGTTTTCTGATTCCTGCAGGGCCATTGCGTGAAAGAAGAAATCGTTTAGCGCAAGTTGATCTAATTGTGGTGAATCAGAGTAATACCATTTCCCCAAAAACACTAACCAAAAATCGTACGCGCACATTCGCCATGTCATTGACAGGCAAACAATTCATTAATATTAAACAACCAGAATTAGTCTGTACTCCTGCTGAATTATTGGACAAAAAAATATATGCGGTTGCAGGCATTGGCCATCCAAAACGATTTTTTAATAGTTTAAAAAGTTTAGGATTGACGCAATTCACTGAAATGCCTTTTCCTGATCACTATGCTTACCAAAGCAATGATTTTAATTCTATTCAGGATGCTGTTGTAATCATGACAGAAAAAGATGCAGTAAAATGTCGTGCTTTTGCATCACCGCATCTTTGGTATTTACCGATGACTACGCAAGTAGATGCTGAATTTGCACAACACTTAGCGATGTTGCTTGCGCAATTAAAAAAGAATTCTATGTCGGTTTAATCTATTCTGCCAATAAATTTCTAATGACGTAACCAGGTTTGTGTGCGGCCGAGTAAGCTAATGCCAATATAGCCGCGGACAAGTAATTTTTGGCCTTGGTCATGTAACAACATGCTGCAGTGATATTCTTGTCCATTTTTGGGGTCGAGAATTGTTCCATTGCTCCATTCATCTGGCCCTGTTTTTTGCATATTCCACATGATAACCATTCCCTCTACAGGCTTGCCTTTACGATCGCCTTCGCATAGATCACAAAATTTAACCGGTGCTTCCATATAAGGATGGGAAATGGTTTGCAGTACGGTGCCAGTTAAAGTACCGTCTTTTTCAGCATGAATTTGTATAATTGCTTTTGTTTTGCCAGTACGGTCATCAATTGTGACCCATTTACCAACGGGGGAATGATCATCGGCAAAGCTTAAATTGCACAATAGAACTAAGGTTAAAGCCAGAATTTTTTGCATCAATGAAGTACGAAAAAATATATCCTTAATCATCATCACATCCTTATTTTAAGGAAAAACAATCAATTAGAAAAACGCTAAATTAAAAAACATATGATATTCTTTTCTGAAAAAAGAGTCTAGGTTAAAAATTCTTATCATACGCGTGCATTGTCTCTGAGTTCCCGACGCAATATTTTCCCAACCGGTGATTTAGGTAAACTTTCACGAAATTCTATATGGGTAGGCCTTTTGTAACCAGTTAAATAGCCGGTACAAAATTTGCGAATGTCTGCTTCAGTTAAATTGGGATCTTTTTTAACAATAAATACTTTTACCGCTTCACCGGTGCGTTCATCAGGAACGCCGATACAAGCGACTTCTAAAACACCCGGATGCATCGCAACGATTTCTTCAATTTCATTGGGATAGACATTAAACCCCGATACTAAAATCATATCTTTTTTACGATCAACAATGTATATGAAACCTTTTTCATCAATTCTGGCGATATCACCCGTACGCAGCCATTCATTATTGAGAAAAGCTTTTTTTGTTTCTTCTTCTTGTTGCCAATAACCTTTCATTACTTGTGGTCCTTTAACGCACAGTTGTCCAACACTATTGCTAGCACAAAAATTATCCTGCTCGTCAATAAGACAAATATCAGTGCTTGGCACCGGTAAACCAATACTGCCGATGAAATTCGGGATAACAACTGGATTAATGGAAATGATTGGACTGGCTTCAGTTAAACCATAACCTTCCAAAATAACTTTACCGGTATATTTTTGCCACTTTTCCGCAATGGGTTTTTGTACAGCCATACCGCCAGCAATAGCTAATTTTAATTTTGAGAAATCTAATTTACTAAACTTTGTGTGATTCATCAGCAAATTATAAAGCGTATTAATTCCCACAAAAACGGTGGTCTTTTGATAATGTAATTCTTTAATAAACGTATTTAAATCCCTAGGGTTTGTGATGACCAGCGCGCGCGCGCCTATTTTAACCGAAATAAAACAACAAACCGTTAGTGAAAAAATATGATAAAGTGGTAAAGCAGCAAGAATGGTTTCCGCACCATTTTCAAGCAGATGTTCAAACCATACATATGCTTGCTCAGTATTTGCTAAAATATTTCCATGTGTGAGCATTGCACCTTTGGGTATTCCCGTTGTACCACCTGTATATTGTAAAAAAGCAACATCATCCTGAGTTAATTCGACAAATTTATATTCTGATTTTTTACCTTTATGTAGAGCAAATTTAAAATGAATGGCTGCAGGTAAATTATATTTGGGAACCATTTGTTTAAGTTTCATTATTGCATTAAATATATAAGCTTTACGCGGTGGAAATAAATCACCAAGCTTTGTGACACATACATATTTAACTGCCGTTTCTTCAATGCATTCTGCTAATACATTTGCCACATTAGCAAAAACGATAATTGCTTTTGCACCAGAGTCTAATAGTTGGTGTACAAGTTCACGTGGTTTGTATAATGGATTAACATTAACTATGGTTAATCCTGCTAATAATGCACCAAAGATTGCAATATAATACTGAAATGTATTCGGTAACATGATGGCCAGACGATCACCTTTTTGCAGTTGCCATTCATTTTGCAGAAAAGCAGCAAATTGATGTGCATATTGATGCAACTGTGTATAAGTAAGTGTAGAGCCAAAATTGCGTAAAGCTGGGCGGTCTGCATAAAGTTTGCAACTTTGAATAAAAAATTCATTAATTGAGCTATAGGTTAATGTACCAATTTCATGGGGAACATTAGGTGGATAGCTATCGAGCCATATTTTTTCCATTGCTTATCAAACCTCATTGTGACTTTGTCCCAGTATAGTACGCATGTCGCAAGTTGCTATCATTCATCCTAAAGAACGGCCACCGTCGACAGCAATGGTTTGCCCAGTGATAAAAGGGGCATTTTGAATGAGAAATAAAGCTGTTTTTGCAATATCACTAGGGTCGCCAATGCGCAGTAAAGGCGTTGCACGAATAAGCTGCGCTTGTTCTAATTCAGAGATACTGCTTTCATTCTCAGGCCAGATAATGGTGCCCGGTGCAATCGCATTGACTCTGACTTTGGGGGCAAATTCTTTAGCCAAACATTTTGTTTGCATGATTAAGCCAGCTTTGGCCATACAATAAATAGGATAATTTTTAAGTGGGCGAATGGCATGTACATCGGCAATATTTACAATGCAGCCTTGTTGTTGCTGTAAGTGCGGGAAGGCATGCTTGGCTAAGAAGAATGGTGCCACCAAGTTACTACTAAATAAATCATGCCATTGTTCCTCTGTGGCGTTTTCAACAGGGGTGGGATAAAAACTCGAAGCATTATTAATTAATGCATCCAGCCGACCAAAATGAGCGATGATTTGTTCTATGAGGTTGGCCAAGTTTTTAGTTTCGCTTAAATCTGCTTGTAGCAGTAATACCGAACCGCTACGCCGACGCAAGAGTTCATCTGCCAATTGCATTGCGGGTGCCTGTGCGTTGCGATAATGTAAGACAACATTCATTCCTTGCTCGTGCAAGAAACGAACAATTGTTGCACCCACACGACGTGCTGCGCCGGTAACAAATACTACTTTGGCATCATGCATATTTTTCCCTACAGCTTATTAATCGCTTGCACTAATTCCATTTATGAACAATGTATGGCATAGTTTTATAACGAATTGATGTAAAAATAGCAAGTTATGAACCAATGCCCCCATTAAACACGGTTTTTAAATTTGACCCCTCTACAAAAGCACGCAGTCATGAATTGCGCGCAAAAATCAAAGCGGAGATTACAGCACATCCCCAGCAATTGATGCCATTTTCTCGTTATATGCAGATGGCGCTATATGAACCGGAATTGGGATATTATCGCAATAGTGCCTATTTATTTGGCAAACAAGGAGATTACTATACCGCCCCAGAGTTTTCACCGTTGTTTGCCTATTGTATCGCGACGCAAGTGGGTCAAGTTTTAAAAGACTTTACAGAAGGTGCGGTGATGGAAATTGGTGCCGGCAGTGGCATATTAGCTGCACGGGTGATGCAAGCGTTGGCACAACAGAATCAACTGCCAGTCCATTACTATATTATTGAGCCCTCGAATCAACAGCAAGCGGTACAACGTGCAACTATTGCTGAAATCTGTCCTGAACTTTTGTCGCATTTTGTTTGGTTGCAGGATTGGCCTGATTTTGCAATTAAAGGTGTTATTTTAGCCAATGAGGTCATGGATGCCTTACCGGTGGAATGTTTCATCGTTCAACAAGGGCAATGGCTACAACGAGTAGTGGCTTTAACCGAAGACCAGTTCCATTGGCAAGCCGTGCCGCCACTTTTATCAACCTTGCATACCCAACTAGAAGAAGTGCGCGCTTCACTCACTATTCCATTGCAGGATGGTTATTTTTCTGAAATTTCATTAGCCCTGGATGGTTTTATGGCGCGTATGCAGGCATGCTTGCAAGCGGGGCTGTGTTTACTGTTTGACTACGGTTATCCCCGCCGTGAATATTATCATCCCGATCGCGCACAAGGGACTTTGCTTTGTTATGCGCAACAAAAAGTGCAAACAGACCCATTTCTTTGGCCGGGGGTATTCGATATCAGCGCCCATGTTGATTTTACCCATGCCGCTCATATTGCCAATCAGTATGATTTAGCGGTTGCTGGATATGGCCGGCAAGCTGCGTTTTTATTGAACTGTGATCTTTTAGGTCAGGTTGAGCGGTTGATGGCCGCCCCTAATCATCAGCATTTAGATATTAAAAAACAGGTACAATTATTGACTTGTGCCAGTGAAATGGGCGAAATGGTTAAAACACTAGCCTTAACACGTGATTACCAAGGCCCGTTAAAGGGCTTTCAATCTTATAATGATGTGGCGCGCTTATAGGGTTCGTAAG
>CAYSGV010000131.1:0-7809 GCA_964430685.1 uncultured Gammaproteobacteria bacterium | reverse complement strand
GTGCAAGCAATTGATAATCGCTCATTAGCACGTGTTGCCAAATTAGCCGGTGCACCACGATCAAAAGCGGCAGGGGTTGAATTATTGACCCCTGTAGGTTGCTCCATACAACTTGATGAACCATTATATATTGTTCATTCTGAAACACCTGGAGAATTGCATTATGCAATTCATTACTTAGAAGCTGCACATGATATTATATTGGTTCAATAATGACACAGCCTATATTATTTTCTTTTTTTGGGCATGCATCCATTGCGCAGATGGCACAGCAAATGGGATCGTTTGCTGTGGGTCAATACCAGATCAGAAATTTTCCCGATGGTGAAACTTATTTACGTATCCAGTCAAATGTAGTGGGTCGAAGCATTGTCATTATTGCTGGGTTGAATTTCCCAAATGATAAACTATTAACATTGCTCTTTGCAGCCGAGACACTTCGCGATTTAGGTGCTAAGGATATTGGTCTTGTTGCACCCTATCTGGCTTATATGCGGCAAGATAAACAATTTAATACTGGCGAAGGCATAACTTCAAAATATTTTGCAGCATTACTGTCAAAATATTTTAATTGGTTGGTAACAATTGATCCACACTTACATCGTTGGCATTCACTGAATGATATTTACCAAATACCCACTCTTATTTTGCATGCAGAAAATGAAATTGCCAAATGGATTGCGCAAAATATTACACACCCATTATTAATTGGACCCGATCAAGAAAGTGAACAGTGGGTTTTGCGTATTGCACAGAAACTGAATAGTCCTTTTATTATTTTAAATAAAGTTCGCAAAGGCGATCAGTTGGTTGAGGTTTCTATACCAGAAATAAAACGATATAAAGATCACACCCCTATTTTAATTGATGACATCATTTCAACAGCTAAGACGATGATAGCAGCCGTTAAGCACTTAAATGAGTTGCATGCGCAACCACCGATTTGCATTGGTGTTCATGCCATATTTGCAGGCAATGCTTATGAAGAATTGATTAATGCCGGTGCAAAACAAGTTGTAACGTGTAATACAATAGAACACTCATCAAATGCAATTGATTTAAGTTTGGCTATTATTGAAGGATTCAGGACATTCTTGGCGAATTAATCTGCACATTGCCAACAAATTATTCCGCAGCAGCACCATCATTGGCAATGACATTTTTTATGTGCTCAGTTAGTGCATAGACCACATTTGCCAGAGCTTCGGGCGTTGGTTGTCCTAATATCTCAGGAGGATAAAGTGTTGCATAATCCATATCACGACAAAGTTCATTAGCTGTGGTTTCTGCTTGCTGGGTATTTTGCCCATCCAGCCGTTGGATAAATTCAATTTTATCGCGTACCTGTCGTCGACCGAGTAAGGGTGTAACAAAGGAGGCTAAATCATCAGAAATCACAATTGATTTTACATCATCAGGCATCGATGGTTGTGCAAAGATATTCAATCGACCATCTGATTCAATAGCTGCTGCACCCGTTGGTTCTTCAGCCAAGATGGTTTCTTCTTCTGTATAGAGATGATTATGATAAGCAAGTAAAGCTGAGACACTCCGTTCAATTGGATTCATTGTCTCGTTTTCTTTGATGTTTTCCGAAATGATCGAAATTTCTTCGTTCGCACCTGGGTTGGGCACAGTAAAATTACCGCTTTCAATAATCTGTGCAAATTTTGCATAACTGCGTTCAAAGTTAATCAGTTTGCGACGCGGTGTGGGTTCTACTTTCAAGAAGTGATTTAAACGCATGTCTTTTACGGGTTCTGGGTTTGCAAAAAACATACGTGCGCGAATAATTCTTGATTTGAAGAAGATATGCGCCTCACCTTCCCGTTGATCTTTTAAGTCAAGCAAATCAATGCGGTTACGTTTTTCAGTCGATGATGAACGTGTATCTAAATATGAGTTGGTAATACTTTGTGCATTGGTTTGGAATGAATCGACTTTGGTAACATAAGCTTCGCCGGCAGTCTTTGCAAAGAAATCCCAGGTTTCCAAAGGATCTTCTAGTTTCATGGCGATCTTAATGTTCGTGTTAGCGCCAATGGACATGGCTTCTTCTTTAGAAGCTTTTTGGAATGCTGGTAAATCTTGTCCGGCAAAGATAGTCGAGAATCCAAGTGAACGTGCTTGTGCTGGTACTACAGCAAAACCGGGTACGGCATAATAACCATATTCATCAAGAATGCATAAATAGGGTGTTGGTGCATTGGTTGGTTTGCGTTTAATGACTTCTTGATAACTACCTTCAACGCGATCACCCAGACCTGCTGCCATCATCGCTTTGAGTGATGCGATAATAATTTTACCTAAGTTGGCAAGTTCGTCAGGTGCTTTTTCCAAAGCCGGTAATAGCACCACTAAAATGCGTCGATTTAACACAACGTCTTTAAAATCAACTTCGGCTAAATTGGTACGCATGATGTGACCATAAGTATCTGCTAGTGATCCAAATGCGCGCGTTAATTGCATGGTAATAAAACCATGTTGTTCGAGCACTTGTGAAATTTGTTTACCTTTATTAGCGCGGTTATATCCAGGTAAGTTGATAACGTAATTGTCTATGGGTTCCAAAATAAGTGAAGGCACAGCAGCCAAATTAACAGGTTCTCTTCCTTCACGTAAAAAGATTCGATCGGTATACATTGGTTCAAGTTTTTCGAAGGAGAAATAATTACGAATCGTGTTCACATCTAACAAAATATGGCCTTCATCACGCATATACACCAATATTTTCATTAATGCTTCAACAAAGGTGATTGCTCGGCCTTTCCACATATCGCCATCAGAACTTTTGCTTGATGAATCCATTAAGCTGGTAATTAATTGTGCCAACATACTGGATGAACCATTCGCAAATGGGTTCAATGTATTTGAAAGTCGGTATTCTTGCGCACCAACAATATCTCGTGCACCAGTCATAAAGTTGATGACCAAAATATCATCTTCTCGTCCCATGGAGCGAACCATAGAGAAAATTTTTGCAAATAATGTATTGTCACCTTTACCATCAACATAGATAAAACCACTACCTTGAACCAGAGCATTATAAGCAATGGATACGAGCGCTTCTGTTTTACCACTACCGGTTGAGCCGAAGATAAGACAGTGTGTGCGCATGTCATCGTTGCTAAACCATAATTCATTATTGGTGCGAATTTCATTACCAAAGAAATAGATGCCACGTGATTTTTGGGGTTTGGTTGTGCCGGCACGAATATCGTTGTAATCAGGTGCGTTCGCACGTTGCGGCAAGCGGAAAGGCAAAGCATTTTTAGCGGTAATGCAGTACCAAAATATGCCGATGCCAATGAAAAGAGCCAGATCAGCGATTGCAGGCATGGCGACGGCACAGACAGCCATCATAGCCAATATAATAATACTGTTGGTCGGATTTTTGAGAAAATCAATAATCCGTTGCCCAATAGTACGGGTGTCACGCAGTAGTTGCTGCGGTGCTTGTTCATGTTGCTGCTCTAATCCACGTACGGGCATATCACTTCACCTATGTTACTAAGGTAGATTGTTTTGTTGTTGCTTTGACTGTGGAACCACTATTTGCTTCACCCTGATTATTTTCTGCATCCGTTTGCTTTGGAGCATCCGGTTTGTAAACAATTTCTTGTAGCGCAATTTCTAAGGCATTCGTTGCTTGTTCGACCATAGGAACGGTCAAACGTCGGTCTAGATCTTTTTCAGTTATCCAATGTGCATAAGCGCCAGCGATTTCTGGTACTGCCGTTTGTCGACCAACAGTATTAAGCATATACCAGAGTCTACGATTTATAGGTTTGAGCCATAAAAATTCTGAGCTTGCGAGTACACCGTCTGTACGTGCAATGACCAACATTGAAGCCATAACGGTTAATACATAAGCATGTCTTTGTTCAACCATTTTCACTACTTTGGTATCACGATATTTTTTGAGTAGCGCTTTAGTTCCTTCAAAATTTAACGTCTCACGCGATGAAGAGGCCGAAATTTGTCGCAACATATTAGTAGAGGATTCTGTATCATGGTTTGCTCGTGCTGCAAATATGGCAAACAGTGCTTGGGCATAAATGGGAAGTTTTTCTGGACCTTGCCAAATTTCACCTAACTGTAATGCAAATATCCGTGTAGCTGCCTGGCGATTGAGTGAAGCAAGTACTTTACGTTCACGCGATAACGAATCTTCAGTTAAAGGTGCTTCTTCTTCAATAATGAGATTATATTTCTTAGCAAATACCATTGGTGGCATCGACATTGCCCAAGGGCCTTCATCTAATGGTTCTTTAACGATATTTGTTTTGGCTACCGGTGTAATCTGTGGCCAATTTTCTTTTTCGGCCTCAAGCAAACGTTTCATGTTATAAGTTGCTTTAAAACGAATCGTCACGCTCGAAAAATAAAGGATTGCTGCGAGTCCCCCTAAGATCAATGCAATTGGGAATTTAAGATAGTTTCCGACCGTTGTGCTAACGATTTGTAACTGTCCGAAAGTAACGTTGCCAGGGGCTTGTGAACTGAGATAAATCCAAATTTTGAGTGGTGTTAACTTACTGGTAAAAAGTTGAATAAGGAAAATTTCAGCAAGCTTTATTTTGAATATTGCCAAAACGATGTATTCTTGCGCGAGATACCAGATGATCAGTGCAAGTATGAAAACACCCACAATAATCCATATATGGCCTAGACCACTATCGTTTTGACCCTGTTGTTGCGGGGCTGCTGGAGGCATATTTTTACCTCATTACGGTTTACTTCAATATTAAATATAGCTCATTTATCAAATAATTAACTGACTCGCGATTGAATACCCATAAAATTTCTTTATTTTATTTGGTTACAAAATCTGCGTGAACGTAAAGTATACCATTTTTGATTTGAAAAGAATGGCCTTGATAATTGAAGCTTACAATATTGGAATCATCTATTTTATCCATGACGATGAGTTGTGCGCCTGTTTCTGCATCAATACGTTTAGGGCGTGTTTGGGTGATGTCTTGGTTTTTATTAATTTTAACGGTGATGTAGGCATATTGCGCTGCACGTGTGGCTAATATGGCATCTTCTTCTTTTTCATAGGCGGCTAGACCATGGCGTTCGGCGTGTTTAACAGATTCGAGTAAGGGTCGAAACCAACTGTGTTGCCAATTTTGGTCCATGAACTTATCCATATTGCGATGGTAGATTCGCACGAAGGCATATTTTTCATTTTCAGTAAGGGGAGGTAATACAAATTTTGTTACGGCTTTTTTCAGTGGCGTACCACTTTCACTTGCAGCGGTAGCCTCAGCGGCTGCAGCTAGATCAGTTGTTGTATCTAAAGATTCAGAGTATTTTGCGTCTAATTCTTTCAGTTTTCGATAAAATACGCTAAATGTTTCGACTTTGTGACGCTCGTAAATCTCTTCCCATGCTTTAATGACGCGTTTTAGCGTTTTTAACAGGGTACGATTTAAGGCAGGATCGTCAATATCGTCCCATGCCATGATATACCTCACCTTAAAACTACTAATTTTAACACAAAAACTGGACTATTTCACTGACCAGTTTTTGTGTTCGTATTTTGAGCTTGGGATGGGTTGGCTGGGCTTGCGGCTGTAGATATCGGTGTAGGGGTAGAAGAAAACATACCACTGCGACTGAATCCTGGGCTACTTGGGGCTGCGCTCACTGTTTGCGCGTTGGTTTGAGCCAAGCGTTGTTGATTGATGGCTTCTAATCGTGAAGCAATTTCTCTAAAGCCAACGGAACCGTCTTCAGTAGCCTTTTCTAGGGCTTCCATTACAGCAGTACGCTTGGCAACGACAGGATCACTTTGTTTGTTCGCATTTGCTTGTCGTGTTTTGGCCATGGTACTAACCATGCTACCAAGAATTTCCAGGGCTTCTGTATTTGCTTGGCCCGTTGTTAGTTTTGCCATATCGCACCTCTTTTGTAGTCTTTTGCTCTAGACTTATGTAAGCTATTTTCCTTTCTCATACTTTAAGCATAAAGCAAAATTCTTAACGTATTCTTAACAGGTTGATAAAATTTCAAATAAATTTTTATCAATAAATTATGGGGTTAGAATGACAGAAATATTGATGTAAAACAAGACTTATTTTTGCGTAGGTATTTATCTTACAGAGCACTACTAATCGTACATGAGCTCGTCTAAAGGTACTAATTCACGGGAAGATGAGTTGTAAATGAGTTCACAGAGTACATCGAGAACACATACATAACGGATGGTATTGGGGATGACATCGTCAAATGTAACCGAAACACCCAAGAGTGAGCTAGTGGTTTCTTGGAAGGTAATACCCAATCCATAACCCAGGCACAAAGAACATAATTGATCAGCTCGTCGCACTAAAGCCGGCAAGAGTCCTGTTTCTGAGAATATTTCATCCATATTCGCTGGTTTACCATTAAGTGTAAAAGTGACCTTCAGCGCCAAGGCAACAGCTTTCAACTTTTCAGAGATTTTGCTCATCGTGCATCCATTTTTTTAATGAAATTGTGGGTATTTCCACCAGGGCCGGGCAATTTTTCGTTTACCAGCAAAAACACTACGAATCCAGCGTTTAAATACAACTACGGTAAATCCATAGCGTTCAAGCGCTGCAAAGAATGTTAACGCGACCATAGCTAAGAGAAATGTCCATAAACGAATATGTAACAAGCATAGTAACAAAGGAAATGCCGCGCGCGCGTCCACCATGAAAAACCGAGCGACACGAGCGGTGTCACGCCAATGAGCACCTGCTGCGGGTTGATCCATAAACTCTCCTTTACACTTTACAGTTCACGAGCTATTCTAACGATATTTTAAATCAAGCCAACTCATTATAAAGAATAGCGAATAATAAATTTTTGTCCTAATTAATTTGAGTGCCATGAGCACAAATGTACACAATAATAAGAAATATATGTACTAATTTTTGTTTTTGCCTTAGGGCAAACTTTTTATGTTGGTGGTAAGGGCTTTTAGTTATTTAGAACTTAGGAAAGTTGGGTATAAAACATGGACAAAAGGTATTTCTTCATCTTCTTAGCGGCTTTATTGCTAGTCACCGGTTGTAAAAAAACGGCTAAGCAAAATATTTCTGATCAGGTAATCATGCCTGCAGCAGATACAAAACTTGCTGAAACAGCAACATCCGTTACGCATTCTCTACATCAAATCGCAGAAATTGAACAAGCCGCATTGCCACCGCAACAAATAATTGAGCCACCTGATCCAGCTAGCTATGGCATGGATGCTATCGTTTCAATCGACTGGAACGGCCCACTTGAACCCCTCGTCGCTAAGTTGGCAGCGGCATCACATTACAAATTGAGAGTGCTGGGTACTGAACCCGCTGCGCCTATTCTCATTGCCATTATGAAAAAAGAAGTAACCTTGGCAGATGTATTGCGTGATGCCGGATTACAGGCTGGGTTTAAGGCGGATGTTGTTGTTTTCCCAGCAACGAGAACGATTGAACTGCGCTATAAGGCAGTATGAACATTTTTTGCAGACCCACTATAAGGTGAACACTACATTGGCAAGGAATATGATGATGCAATTAATTAAGGCGGTGATATTTGCCATTTGCTTTGTTGGTTTGCTCGCATCGTGTCGGGTAACAAGTTATAACACCACAAGTCAAGCCAGTATTGATACATTACAAGACTTAACATCACTCAGTTATCCGAAAAGAAATGCGTTTACTACAAAAAAGGAAATTAATGCCGTTCGCTTAAAAGGGATGCGTGAAGCTGCTTTGAGTATTGGTGCACGAGCAGGATTGTACTGGCGCTCCAAAAAGATTAATGCGCTTTTAGATGGTGAATCGCGCA
>CAYSGV010000130.1:0-7826 GCA_964430685.1 uncultured Gammaproteobacteria bacterium | reverse complement strand
GTGACCATTCGGCAAACAGACGGGCTTTATCCATTCCCTTCTCGAGACGAAAGCCCATACGATGCTTTTGGTGTGGGGCATTCCACCCCATCGATCAGTGCCGCTTTAGGCATGGCCATCGCCAATCAAAAATTGGGCCACAATCGCCGTGCCATTGCCGTAATCGGCGATGGCGCGCTTACCGCAGGCATGAGTTATGAAGCACTCAATCATGCAGGCGAAATTAACGCCGATTTACTTATTATTTTTAATGATAATGGTATGTCTATTTCACCAAATGTCGGTGCATTAGCAAAAAGTATGCAACACGAACTCAATAATAAAATTTACGATAAGGTTTTGCATTCCGGACAAAAATTATTAGAACTCGTCCCATCACCATTTAAACACTTTGCACAAAAAACATCGCAACAAGTTAAAGAATTTCTTTTACCGGGAACATTTTTTACCAAACTAGGTTGCGATTATACAGGCCCAATTGATGGCCATAATATTCATGAACTTTTGCAACAATTACGATCGTTACAACAACAATCTGGACCACGTGTACTACACATCATTACCCAAAAAGGTAAAGGGTTTGCAGCCGCAGAAGCGGATCCGGTTAAATATCATGCCGTTAATGCAAACTTTTTAAATCGACAATCATCAACTAATTTAAATGTAACGACACCTGTACCAACTTACTCAGATATTTTCGGTCAATGGATTTGTGATATGGCACACTTTGATTCTCGATTGGTTGCCATAACACCTGCTACGCGTGAAGGTTCAGGTTTAGTTAAATTTGCTAATCAATTTCCAAATCGATATTTCGACGTTGGTATTGCTGAACAACATGCTGTTACTTTTGCTGCCGGACTTGCTTGTGAAGGTTTAAAACCCGTCGTTGCTATTTATTCAACTTTTCTACAACGGGCTTATGATCAACTCATTCATGATGTCGCGCTACAAAATTTACCCGTGTTGTTTGCCATCGATCGTGGTGGTTTAGTGGGTGCTGATGGCCCCACGCACGCGGGCAGCTTTGATTTAAGTTATTTGCGTTGTCTGCCAAACATGGTTGTTATGGCTCCTGCAGATGAAAATGAATGTAGGCAAATGCTCTATTCCGGTTTTATGATTGACGGGCCCGTTGCTGTGCGTTACCCACGTCGTTACGGTATAGGTGTTGATGTGCAAGCAGCGATGCAGGCACTACCATTGGGAAAAGCTGAAATAAAAAGACAGGGACAAAAAATTGCACTTTTAGCCTTTGGCAGTATGGTGTCACCAGCATTGGCAGCTGCCAACACACTGAATGCAACCTGCGTGAATATGCGCTTTGTGAAACCACTCGATGAATCACTTATTATTGAATTAGCACAAACACATGATTTATTGGTTACGGTTGAAGAAAATGCATGCCATGGCGGCGCTGGAAGTGGCGTTAACGAGTTGTTAAACAAAAATCGTTTAACATTACCGGTAATTAATTTAGGCTTGCCCGATACTTTTCTTCCTTCAGGTGCATATAGTGATCTCTTGGCAAAATGCGGTTTAACCAGCAATGGAATGATTAGTGCTATTGAAAAGAATTATCCACAATTGCTCCCCAAACAAAGCCCGTCAATAAGGCTTTCATCTCACCCCTCAGTTGCGCTTACTGCCGTTAAATAAAATTTATTGAATAAAATGAATAACCTATGCGAGCGCCTAGTCTGAATATTGCATTCTGCAAATAAAATTGCTGATATATTTTATATCTACTACTATTTACGCATTCAAATAGATTGAAAGGAACTCAAGATGGAAAATCAAGTCCGTACACAAGGAGCAATGCGAGGTGATCATGCAATTAATATGGATGTTATCTTCACTGAAGCATGGCAAAAAATTTATGGTGTAAAAGGCATCATTATCGGTGCATATGCCATCATCATTTTTATTGAGCTTATTTTGCATCTTTTAAAAGAAGGACTGATGGGATATTTCATCACCAACCCCGCGCATCAAATATATCTCTCAGGTGCACTGGATTTTATCATTTTTCTAATGACTCTTCCTTTTGCCGGTGGCGTTATCCTATTGGGTATTAAACGGTCCGTTGGTCAGCCCATCAATATCAAAATATTGTTTGAGCAATATGCGCATAGGTTAATCAAGCTTAGCTTAGCCGATCTAATTATCGTTTTAGCATCTTCCCTCGTAGCGCTTGTTACTGTAGTTCCATTGCTGATGTTTGCCAATTTTGAAACACATATTTTGGCAGGTTATTTAATTTGGTTGTTTGCCTTTTCAATCATGTTTACTTTTTTAATTATGACTATTCCAATACTGGTTGAAAAACATAATGTCGGTGTGCTTCAAGCGTTTAAAATGTCTATCCGTGCAACCAAACCACACTTTATTAAAATATTTCTTCTGATTATAGCGACCATTCTTATTTTGTTTGCCAGCACCATACCATTTGGCATCGGCTTAATTTGGACTTTACCGTGGGCCGCAGTTATTTATGGCATTTTATATCGTGATTTAATAGGCATAGAACCTTCTCCTGCAACTGTCGCCTGAAAAAATATATTTATTAAAGTTTTTCAATAAATGTTAATCTAATTTTATAAATAGAATTAAAATTTAATTATTCAAAGCTTGGAGTACGCATGATAACTGACACAAATACAAAAGATCCCATTATCCGTCAGAACACACTGATGATTGGCAGCATCTTTTCTGAAAGCTGGCATAAAGTGAAAGGAGTAAAAGGAACTTTTATTGGTGCTTACTTAGTTCTTATTCTTTTTGAGTTTCTCTTCCTTGGCACCGCTAATATAATTGATTATGTATGGCCTACTCCCTCAAACACATTCGTCAATATTATTAAGATTATATATCCCATTGCTATGTTTTTGGTCATGCTTCCTTTAGTAAATGGTATATTTTTACTTGGCATACATCGAGCTGCTTCTCGCCCTATTCAAATCAAAATGCTCTTTGCCAACTATGGGCGCCGATTCTATCGAATATTACTCTTGTATATACTTTTGCTAGCATTCTATGCGATTACATTTTTTATCATATTATTCATCGCCAAGCTTATTGCTGCGCTGACGTCCATCAATCCTGGCTTTATAACAATTACGTTAATGACCATACTACTGATAACATCAATGGTATATTTCTTTATGGCATTACTTTTGCTCCTTGACCGAGAAAATATTGGCGTCATTCAATCACTAAAATTATCCTTTAAAGCGGCGCACCATCATTTTTTCAAAATATTAATTATCATTATTGCTTGTGTACTCATTACGGTGATTAGTGTTATTCCTTTTGGGATCGGATTAATATGGTCCATACCTTGGACAATGATTGCCTATGGTGTACTCTACCGCGAACTTTTTAACGCGGAATCATTGCCGCAAGCTGACTAGAAATATTCAAATTTCGAATGTGCACTACCAGGAGACCATTGATCTCATACTATCTTTAATGCTTCAACGGACACTTGAACAAAAAAATAAGTTGAGCTCTATTCCAGCAACACCAGCAGAGAGTGACAATGAGAGTGATACAGGGATTCATGAATTTATTCGATATAAAAGTCAAACACACTTATAGTTGAGTAAGTTCTATATTGATACCATTGCGAACAAGAAAACTTACAAGAATAAGTACAAAGACTCCAAATGGTATAACCCAATATTCTCTCACCTTTATCACCGAACATTGTATTAACACGACTTACTAAATATGGAATTATAGAACGATAAATAGCATGTTATGGTGATTTCTTCGTTTATTCAGTATCTGCTTGTTTATTAGTGAGAAATGCCAGTTAATTTTGTCTTTTTCTTCTGCGCGCTTCGTGCCCGAGCCCGTAACTCTACATCAATATACCTATCGGTAATTGCACTAGAACTATGCCCGGCATCATCTCGTACATGTTCACGTGGCCAGTGCTTTACATCCGCAGAGATTTCAGAATGCCTTAACAAAGGTACCGAAACGTCTTATAATTTTACATGATATTAAATTGCTATTTTTAAAACGACAGATTGCAATAAATTTTTTTGATCTTCACGAATTTTTTCTAAGTTATTTAGAACCGGCGTTAATAATAAACCTGATTTTGCATATTGACACAAAATCTCAGCTAACCATGTGCCACTATTCTCAGGTTGTTCATAGAATATTGCTGATACGGCTTGATAATGATAATTAAAATTAATATTTACTTGTAAAGTTGTTTGCAGCAAATTGGTTAATTCCCAAGGCATCGCTTTTCCGGCACAGTCTAAATAGGTTATGGCAATAGATTCTTTTTTCTCAAATATAATCTTTGTTATTAATAAACAAGTCCAAAAGCCATTATTTAATAATACAGGAAGTATACACGTTGCTTCCAATGCATCATTAATACTAAAGCTATTTTTAAATTCTTTTATTTTGCCAAACGCAGTAATCAGTTGAGGATTGTCTTTTTCAAATGTTGCTGGGGAAGGATTTTTGAGATCTTTAACTATTTCTATGGGTTGTAATAGGACTATGTTATGACAAGGTTGAAAATAATTTGCGAGTAGCTGTTGTACTTGCTGCGCAGTATAATTTTTACTTGTTGATGAGGATATTTGCTGAAACAAGCCCATACCGGTTGTTGCAATAGTCACCGCTGATTTCAATTCTTCTTTGATAGGTAGGGGTTGGCTGTCTGGGTTAGCATTTTCCGATATATATTGTTCTTTAGTCATGAGAACCCATTGTTCTGCCGAGTCACGATAATCGACATAATCTTTTGGCTTTTCTGCAACTGTTGCCGAAGGAAGTTTCAACTCATTAGGTGTTTGCCCACCTTTGCCGAGAACAACTTTATCAAAATGATATTGGCCAATGGCTTGTTTCGCAGCCCGACTTAGAAATGGCATGCACAAACAGTCATCTTCAACCCGCAAGCGCTCCCATGAATCCCATATTAAAACCTTATTCTGATTATTTTCTGCAATGCAGGCCCATATTTGTACAATAAGCTCATCTTCTAATAATTTTTCATATTCAGCACGCAAATAAGAACGTAATTCTAACAGTTTTAACTGATCCAAACGATCGGGAGCTATCTTTTGATTTTGGGATGTAATATTGTCAGCAAATTGAACGATTAACTTCATATACTTTTGTTTCTGACTTTTATCAATAAATTGATCAATAAATTCCTTAGTGGAATTTGAGTTAGCTGCTTGGGTTAATAGTCGAACGGCTTTAGCCAATTCTTTCTCATCAGTACGCATAAAAACTGCATAAAAACCGCTATAAGGAGAAGTCATGCCATGCATGGCACAAACTTCCCCTTCTGAGCCAACACTTTGGCAGCAATTGGTGATTTGGCCCAAAACAAAACCACGCCAATCCATAGCGGCTAACTTTTTGAAATAATAGCGCGGTTTACCAAATTCTTTGCCATCAATGAATATATCGGGTAAAAATTCATTCGTTTTAGGTCTGTAGTGATCTAAGACTCGATTAAATGCAGATTCAGGAATATGGTATTTAATGAAAAATTCGGCAAGTTTAGGATTTTCCAGTTCGCGATTATATTTGATTTTGAGAACAATTTCCTTAAGTTCATCTATCGTACCGGGTATTTTACGATCAGATAAACTTTCAATTCTTGGCGCAAAATGTAAATATTGTGTAACTTCTAATCCTGCTTGCATGACAAGAAGAGCCCATTGTTCAACTTGCCAATTGCCAGCTGTAGGCAGTTCAAATAAGCATAAGTCATGAACAGGCCGCTGGCTTTTTCGATTAGCATACTGCTCAAGAAATTGAATGGCTTTGTCCGCAGTTTGAAAGAGTAGGATGAGTTTGTAACAACATCGTCCCAACGAAAATAGATTATCATCATTCTCAGAGCTAAATTCACGTTCTTGACTGTGCAGTTGAATATATAATTTTCTGAATTCCGGTAAGCATAGCTGTTCAGGAATGGGGATATTTAGTTGCGTATAGGTATTGAAAAATAATGCATAATGCGCAACCGTGTGGCCAAAATTGTCCACGACAGTCTTGCTCGCACCTTGTGTCAAAAGATAATGATAAATCTCTTGTTTCCCTGGCAGGGTTGCTAAATGTAATGGAGTAGCCCCGTTGGCAGAGCGTTGCTGAATTAACTCAGGACATTCTTGCAACAAAAATAGTGCAAGCCATTAGATTATTAGCTTTAATAGCCACATAGAGAAATTTATTCAATGTTAACAAGTTCCGCGGAATTTTCTGTAACATCGCTTTTAATAGTTTTTCGTCAAAATGTTTTTGAATCGCAGTGGCGAAAAGAATGGAATCTATTTGCGGCCAATAAGGTAATAAAATAGTCACTAATTGTTGTGCTACCGCTACATCTTTGTATTGAGATGCATAATGAATGGCTGTTAGTTCCATTGAAGTAAAAAGATAATTTACGGAAATTTTTGCTAAAATGTCAATTTTGGTTGTTAACAACAGTTCAACCATGGCTATATAACCGTTTTCGCATGCGATATGTAACAGTGTTTTACCATCTTTAGTTAATACATGTGGATTAGCGCCGGCTGTTAATAATAATTTAGCTAATGCCACGTTATTTTTGAAAACAGCTATTTGTAGTGGGGTAAGATGTTCATCCTCTGCTGCTTTTAAATCAATGTGAAACCCATATTGTGGCTGTAATAGTGTCATGACAATGTCGTTAAAACCATCTGAAGCTGCCATATGTAATATTGGTGTGCGGTGGAAGGATAATGGGTATAACACATCAATATTCAGGCTTATAAAATATTGTAAAAATATTTGAAATGATTTTTTTCGAGCATCTTCATCTGCAGTATTTGAACCAACTGTATACCTTCTCTGGATAACGTGATCAAGCAAATATTGTTTTTTTAAACCTTCATATTCAAGAAAATAATACGGTTTGCGCAAATCTAAACCCAGTTGCTGTAACTGCTTGAGTAATTCAAGATTATTTCTACCAATGCCGATTGTTGCCGCATGCGCTAATAATATGTTTCTGTAATATGGCCTTTTGCTGTTATCCAAAATATACTTTATCGCGGTAAGATCATTATATTCTGCAGCTATGCGGATTAATTGTAGCAAATCCATCAGTTCTTCTGGCAATTCAGCCCGATGACGCAATAAAATACAGATGCACACCCAGTACCTAGCCCCTGCATGTTCATAAAGAAGTTCTCTAATAAGAGTATTGCCTTCTTTATTGGGTTGGTTGATATTAACTTTATTTTCCAGCAGAAATGTAAGGGTTGCTTTTGCTTGCTGGAATTTTACTGTTTGTTTTTTCTTTTCTTCATCACTTGCTTTATCGTTTTCTCTTAAAATATTTTCCAAGAAACGCATAAATGCACTTAATATTGTTGAGCCATCACTGTGCAGGGCATTAATATTAACCTGTCCTTGCACAATGAACATTTGCAAATATTCAGGGTTATGCACTGTAGCGGCATAATGCATCCCATCAACTTTTAATTGACTTGCCTCTGGTTTGTCTTTAGCTTCTTGTATGAGCCAGCCCAATAATTCGGTATGCGTTGCAGTGATAGCGACGAAGAAAACATTTACTTTGCCTTTGAAAATATTTATGCCGCGCTGTTGCATTAATATGAGTGCTTCGCGGCAATCATGGTGCACGGATAAAAATATTAAATCATCGCTATTTGAAATTGGCCTATCTTTAGGATAGGTTTTCAACAAAGTTAATAATACTGATTTAAACGTTTCTGTTGGTGTTTTTTCATGACGCGCGTATTGACTTAAATGTTCTGATGGTAGTTTTCCTGAGGCGTCGGGAATAGTTG